>NZ_JBFADP010000021.1:0-115157 GCF_040641415.1 Streptomyces sp. NPDC020875
ACCTCGGAGGGCACCGGCACACGCCGATGGGCAGCCGAGAACCCGACGAACGCTGTCGACACGCTGACAGCGGGGGGCGCCCTTCGCGTACCCGGCGGACGGCCGGGGTCGGCGGCTCCCGTTCGGGTCCGGGGGCGCGGCGAGCGCCGGAGCCCGTACGGACTCGTACGCCACCGGTCCCGGACCCGTACGGACCATTCCGCCCGCGCCGCCCGTCCGGCCCGTTCAGCCGGTACGGGCCGTTCAGCCGGTACGGGCCGTTCAGCCGGTACGGGCCGGACGGCCTACGGCTCGAACTTGTAGCCGAGGCCGCGGACCGTCACCAGATACCTGGGCGCGCCCGGGTCGGGTTCGATCTTGGCGCGCAGCCGCTTGACGTGGACGTCGAGGGTCTTGGTGTCACCGACGTAGTCCGCGCCCCAGACCCGGTCGATCAGCTGCATCCGGGTGAGGACCCGGCCCGCGTTCCGCAGCAGCATCTCCAGCAGGTCGAACTCCTTCAGCGGGAGGTCGATCTTGCCGCCGGAGACGGTGACGACATGCCGGTCGACGTCCATCCGGACGGGACCGGCCTCCAGGGCCGCCGGGGCGACCTCCTCCGGTTCGCCGCGGCGGCGCAGCACGGCGCGGATCCGGGCGACCAGTTCGCGTGAGGAGAACGGCTTGGTGACGTAGTCGTCGGCGCCTATCTCCAGGCCGACGACCTTGTCGATCTCGCTGTCCTTCGCGGTCACCATGATGACCGGGACGTTGGAGCGGCCGCGCAGCTGCCGGCAGACCTCGGTACCGGGGAGTCCGGGCAGCATCAGATCGAGGAGGACGAGATCGGCGCCGTTGCGCTCGAACTCGTCGAGTCCTTCGGGTCCCGTGGACGCTACGGCGACCTCGAACCCCTCTTTGCGGAGCATGTAGGAGAGCGCGTCACTGAACGACTCCTCGTCCTCGACGACAAGCACTCGGGTCACGGAAGGACCTCCGGGGCAGGGATCTCGGTATGTGGATCGGTGGGGGGATGGGGCCGGTCGGCTCTGTGGGCGCGATCCGGTTCCGGTGGGAATGCGGATTCGGTACGGGCCCGTCCGGATACGGATCCCGCTTCCGGGAGTCGCAGGGTGAAGGTGGAACCCTGGCCCTCGGAGCTCCAGACCGTGACCTCCCCGCCGTGCGAGGCGGCCACGTGCTTGACGATAGCCAGCCCGAGGCCGGTGCCTCCGGTGGCGCGGGAGCGGGCGGGGTCGACGCGGTAGAACCGTTCGAAGACCCGCTCGCGGTCCTTCTCGGAGATGCCGATGCCCTGGTCGGTCACGGCGATCTCGATCAGGTTGCCGCCCGGTGCCGGGACACGGCGCGCCGAGATGCCGACGCGGGTCCTGGCCGGGGAGTAGTTGACGGCGTTCTCGACCAGGTTGCCGAGGGCGGCGGCGAGCTGGCCCCGGTGTCCCCAGATGTAGAGGTCGTCGGTGCCGCCGGAGACCATGGTGATGTTCTTGGCGGACGCCGGCTGACGGGACCGGTCTATCGCCTCGGCGACCACCTTGTCGACCCTGACGGGCTCGGCGCCGTCCAGCGGGTCGTCGTTCTGGACCCGGGAGAGGTCGATCAGTTCCTGGACGAGGCTGGTCAGCCGGGCGGCCTCGATCTGCATCCGCCCGGCGAACCGGGAGACCGCCTCCGGGTCGTCCGAGGCGTCCATGACGGCCTCGGCGAGCAGGGAGAGCGCGCCGACGGGGGTCTTCAGCTCATGGCTCACATTGGCGACGAAGTCCCGGCGTACGGCTTCGATCCGGCGGGCCTCGGTGAGGTCCTCGACCAGCAGCAGGACGAGCCGGGAGCCGAGGGGCGCGACCCGGGCGGAGACGGCCAGCGCCTCGCCCCGGCCGGTGCCCCGGCGCGGCAGATCCAGCTCGACCTGGCGGATCTCGCCGTCGCGGCGGGTGTCGCGGGCCATCTTCAGCATCGCTTCGACGGTCAGCTTCCCGCCGCGTACCAGCCCGAGGGCGTACGCCGCCGAGCTGGCCTTGACGACGGAGTCGCTTTCGTCCAGTACGACGGCGGAGGAGCGCAGCACGGAGAGTACGGTGTCGACACCGGGCGGCAGTATCGCGTCGGTGTGCAGCGACGACCGGGTGGGCCGGCGCTGTTCCCGCTCGCTCCAGCGGAACGCCAGCACGGCGAAGACGCCGGTCAGAAGACCGGCGATCGCCGCCGCTGCGGCGACCGCCGCGTTCACGTCCATGCCTCAAGGTTAGGCATGGTCATCGCGTCGGTCCCGGTCGTGGACGTTCCGCACGGGACTCGTCGCCCAGAGTTCACCGGGGGGACGGGGCCGGTTCACCTGTGCGGATGGGCGGCGTCGACTGGGGCGCCGACCGTGGGAGCGTAGGGCCCGAACCCGAGGCCCTGCCCGGATCCCGGTCACCGCGACCGGAGCACGGTCACCGAGAGAGGGAGCTCCATGCGGGACGCGTACCACGAGGAACTGGACTCGATCAGCGAGAGTCTGGTGGAGATGGCCCGGCTGGTCGGGTCGGCCATAGGGCGCGCCACGACGGCGATGCTCGACGCGGATCTGAAGCTGGCCGAGAGTGTGATCGCCGCCGATCAGAAGGTCGACGATCTCCAGCACGATCTGGAGGGGCGGGCCATCGCCCTGCTGGCGCGGCAGCAGCCGGTCGCCACGGATCTGCGGATCGTGGTGACGTCGCTGCGGATGAGCGCCGACCTGGAGCGCTCGGGCGACCTGGCGCAGCATGTGGCGAAGCTGGCCCGGCTGCGGTTCCCGGAGTCGCCGGTTCCGCGCGACCTCCAGGCGACGATTCTGGAGATGGGCCAGCTGGCGCAGCGGCTGATGGCGAAGGCCGCCGAGGTCATCATTACCAAGGACGTCGATCTGGCGCTCCAGCTGGAGACCGACGACGACGAGATGGATCTGCTGCACCGGACGCTGTTCCAGCATCTGATGGACGACCGGTGGAAGCACGGCATCGAGACGGCGGTGGACGTCACACTGCTGGGCCGGTACTACGAGCGGTTCGCGGACCACGCGGTGTCGGTGGCGAAGCGGGTGGTGTACCTGGTGACGGGGGAGCACGCGGACGAGCTCCAGCCGGACACCATGGCCGGGGTGGACCCGGCGGACCCGGTGGACACGATCGACCCGCAGGGGCCGGTGGAGCCGTAGGGACGCGGGTGAGGGGCGGGACTCGGGGACTCCGCGGTCCGGCCTCCCGGGGCCGGTTCCGTGCCCCTGCGCGCGGTTGACGCGCCTGTCGGGGCGGGCATCAAGATGGGGAGAGGCGGAAAGGCGTGCGCGCCGGGGGCGGGCGCGCCTCCGCATCCCTTGAGGAGGAGTCCATGGCCGAGTCCCCCACTCCGGACCCCCGGCGGGAACCACCCGCCGACGGGTCCCGCGACGCGATCCGACTTCCGCTGCTGGGCGCCTGCGGCTGCGGCTCGGGCTGCGGCTGCGGCTGCCAGTCGGGGTCGCCGTGCCAGTGCGGCGGCTGCTGCGGCTGAGGTCCGGCCGCCACGGATGTGAGTACGGGGGAGGGCCCGCCGGTCGTCATGACCGGCGGGCCCTCCCCCGTACTCAGTCGGCGGTCTCCCGGGCGGTCTCCCGGGCGTGGGCGCGGCCGTGGGCCGGGCGCGGCTCGGGCTCCCCGGCCGCCGGTTCGGTGACGGGGACGAGGCCCGGGGTCTCCACCAGGCCGGGGATCTTCGCGGTGCCCTCGGCGACGGGCCCGGCGTCCTCCCCCGCCCCGAGACGGCGCATCAGCACCCAGTACCCGGCGGCGGCGACGGTACCGAGGGCGGCACACATGGCCCAGAGCCATTCGGCGCCGTAGCGGTCGATGACCAGCCCGGCCATCAGGGGCGCGACGAGGGTGGCGACGGACCAGGTCATGTTGTGGACGCCCTGGTAGCGGCCGCGCCCGTGGAGCGGGGAGAGCCGGACGACGAGCCCCGCCTGGGTGGGGGCGCTGATCATCTCGCCGAGGGTCCAGACGGCGACGGTGAGGGCGTAGAAGGCCATGGAGCCCGCGAAGGCGGTGAGCCCGTAGCCGTACCCCGCGAGCAGGGCGGAGGCGATCAGCAGCGGGCGGGGGTCGCGGTGCTCGATGAAGCGGGTGACCGGGATCTGGAGGGCCACGATCAGTACCCCGTTGAAGGCCATGACCAGGCCGAACTGCGACGAGGAGAATCCGTCGTCGCCCATCGCGAGGGGCAGTCCGACATAGCCCTGGGTGAAGATCAGCGCCAGCAGGAACCAGAGGCCGACGAGGCTCATGAACTTCCCGTCGCGGGCGACGGACCACATGCTCACGGAGGTCTCGGCCGGGTCGGCGCCCTTGCCGCCGGGCTGCTCGGGCCGGGACTCGGGCAGCTTGACGAAGACGATGATCGCGCAGGCCAGGGTCATCACGGCCTCGCCCAGGAAGCCGATCAGATAGCTGTACTCGGCGATGAACCCGGCGGCGGTCGCGGAGACGGCGAAGCCGAGATTGATGGCCCAGTAGTTGAGGGAGTAGGCGCGGACCCGGTCCTCCGGGGGCACGATATCGGCCATCATCGCCTGGACGGCGGGCCGGGACGCGGTCGTCACCACCCCGACGAGCGCGGCGACGGCGGCGATGGCGGCCGGATGCTGGACGAAGCCGAGCACACCGACGGCGACGGCGGACGCCAGCTGGGTGACCAGCAGGGTGGGCCGCCGGCCGAGCCGGTCGGCCATGATCCCGCCGCCGATCGCGCCGACGACGCCGCCGAATCCGTAGAGGGAGACGACGAACCCGGCGAAGGAGGCGGAGTGCCCCTGCTCGGCGGTGAGGTAGAGCACGAGGAAGGTGGCGACGAAGCCGCCGAGCCGGTTGACCAGGGTGCTGGTCCAGAGCCACCAGAACTGCGGGGGCATCCCCGCCACACTCTCCCGTACGGCGCGCCGTACCCCCGCCCAGACCATGCGACGTCCCCCCGACTCCCGCTCGATGTAAGTGTCTCTATCTGCTTCCGCACATTACACACACTGTGGTGGGGACACCAGACGTTTGACGGCCGTCGTCAACCGTCCCGGAGGTGGGCCGGGGAAGGGTTCCATTAGGCTCGTACGCATGGCCGACGCACCGTACAAGCTGATCCTCCTCCGCCACGGCGAGAGCGAATGGAACGCGAAGAACCTGTTCACCGGCTGGGTGGACGTCAACCTCACCGAGAAGGGCGAGAAGGAGGCGGTCCGCGGCGGTGAGCTGCTGAAGGACGCCGGGCTGCTGCCCGACGTACTCCACACGTCCCTCCAGAAGCGGGCGATCCGCACCGCCCAGCTCTCCCTGGAGTCCGCCGACCGGCACTGGATCCCGGTCCACCGCTCCTGGCGCCTCAACGAGCGCCACTACGGCGCCCTCCAGGGCAAGGACAAGGCCCAGACGCTCGCCGAGTTCGGCGAGGAGCAGTTCATGCTCTGGCGCCGCTCCTACGACACCCCGCCGCCCCCCATCGAGGACGGCTCCGAGTACTCCCAGAGCGCCGACCCCCGCTACGCGGACATCCCGCCGGAGCTGCGCCCCCGCACCGAGTGCCTGAAGGACGTCGGCGTCCGGATGCTGCCGTACTGGTACGACGGCATCGTCCCGGACCTCCTCGCGGGCCGCACGGTCCTGGTCGCCGCCCACGGCAACTCCCTGCGCGCCTTGGTCAAGCACCTCGACGGCGTCTCCGACGAGGCCATCGCGGGCCTGAACATCCCCACCGGCATCCCCCTCTACTACGAGCTGGACGCCGCCTTCAAGCCGCTCACCCCCGGCGGTACGTACCTCGACCCGGACGCGGCGGCAGCGGCGATCGAGGCCGTGAAGAACCAGGGCAAGAAGAAGTAACGCCTTTCCAAGTCTCTTCGACCGAGCCCCCTGCCTGCACCTTTCCGCAGGCAGGGGGCTCGGTGCTTAGCCGGAGCCCGCCCCGGGGCCGCCAGGGGGGATCACACCCTGGGCGGAGGGCCTGAGGATCTCGATCGAATCCGGGCGGCACCACACGCGCGAGAGCCGTCGGCAGACCGGTCGCGGCAGCCCTTTCAGCGGGCTGAACAGCAGTCAGTGCGGAACGCCGACCCGGCGGCGGCACGCCTCCGATGTCCGCAGTGGCCGCACGCGTCCCCGACCCACAGGGGCCTGATACGGACGGTGTAGCGGGGGTGGCGGTTCAGTGTCACGGCGATCACTCCTCTCAGAGGCGGGATCCACGTCATACGCGAAACGGCAATCGCACCCCCTGTCCCCGGCCGGGACACCGACCTACCGGTCGGTCACAAGGGGAGCCTGCCGACACCCTCCACGGTAACTCGCACACGAAGTACTGTCTAGTACTTCAGGTACCAGTCCGCACTTCTTGTACGCCCAACTCCCTTGCGAGCTCACGAAGCTGATCGGACGGCAGGGGGCTCATCGCCAGCAGGTCGGAGACGAGCTGCTTGACCGTGGGCTTGGCGCGGAACATCTCGGGCAACAGTTCGCGGGCCCTGACCAGGGAGTCGACCGCCTGGTCGATCTGACGACGCTGGGCGTGTGCCTTGGCGAGGTCGATGCCGAAACGGGCCTGGCGCTCCGAGGACAGCCCGGAGGCGTCCACGTCCTCCGCCGCCCGCAAGGCGATTCCGGCATCCCCCAGGTCGACGGCGACGGCGACTTCGTGGAGTGCGACGTTGGTGGGCCCGAACTCCGTGTTGTAGTCGTTGCGTCCGTCGCCGACCCGCGCGGCCAGCTCCTTCGCCAGGCGGAGGTAGGCGTAGGCGTCGTCCGCGTGGTTCAACCGGCCGGCGGCCACGGCGCGCTGAAGGGTGAGAGCCCCTCGCATCGCGACGGCTCCGGGCTCGCCGCCTTCGGCCAGCGGCGCGAGCGCGTCCGCGGCACTTCCCGATACACGGGCGGCCTGCTCGTAATGACGTGCCCCGAGGAAGACGATCGAGAGCCGGAACTCACCGGCCGCCATCAGCAGGGGATCCCCTGCCCGCTCGGCCGCGACCACGGCACGGTCCACCGCGATCCACGCGGCCTCCGGCTCGCCCGAGTTCGCCAGCGCCGCACTGCACGTGTGGTACATCGCGGCGAGCAGCCGGAACAGCCCGGGACGCTCTTCTTCGGCGCCTCCGCGGGTAGCCGACTCCAGGCGCGGGACCAGGTCCTCCAAGAGGTCGGCCAGATCGGCGTAGTTACCTTCATGTGTCAGGGACCAGGCCCGATCGACATCGGCCCGCAGTGCGGGGATGTCCGGCGGTGCGGACTGCCCGAGAATCGCCTTGAGCGAGTGGGCCGAGCTGAGTACAAGCCGCAGCCGACTCGCCCCCGGGGGCTCGCCTTCGGCGACGGATGCCACGATCGGCGCCTCCGCCGCCAACTCGGCTACGGGCATATCGAGGACTTCGGCGACCTTCTCCAGGACCGTCATCCGGTCGACACGGCGAACGCCGCGCTCCACCTGGGAGACCCAGGCTTCCGACCGGTCCAGCAGACCGGCGAACTCCTTCTGTGACAGCCCCCGTCGCTTGCGGTTGAAGGCGATCTTCCGCCCGAGGGACTTCTCGTACTCAGCGCTCAACGTCCACACCCTTGCCCGAAACGAAGTCCAGGCGATCCACCTGGGTCGAGGAGAGGTACCGCTCCCGCTCTTCGAGGAACTCCCTTACGTAGCCCTGCGACTCATGCGCCTCGAAGGCGGCGGCGTCGCGGTAGAGCTCGTAGAAGATCCGCTCCAACGGCCGCCCGTCAACGCGATGCACGGCGTAGATCACCGTTCCAGGTTCGTTCGCACGAATGTGCTCTCCGGTCCGCGCCACCAGCTCGTCGAACGCGGCAGCGGCAGCCTCGTCCTTGCACGTGAACCGCACCATCAGCCCGAACATCCGGGTCCCCTTCTCCTCGGCGAAACGGCCAGGCACCGACCTACGGCGAACGCTATGCGGCATCCATCCGCACGAAAAGTTCGATCCCGCACTTCAAGTGCCCGCACAGCAAGTACGGTGCTAGTACTAATTCTACGGCTCATGAGGGTTCGCGTCAGCCGATGGCCGCAGAGCCGTACGAACCAGCAGGTCACCAGGGATGGAGGACACGCACCGTGCCGACTTATCAACGCCTCTTCACCGGGCAGCCCCAAGAGGTCAGCCGCGCCCGCCACTGGACCCGGGTCGCCCTCGGCCCCCATCCGTGCATGGACGAAGCACTGCTGGTCGTCACCGAACTCGGCACCAACGCCATCGCCCACAGCCGTGACGGTCGCGGAAGTTTCCACCTGACCGTCACCTACACGGAGACCACCGCGACCATCACGGTCACCGACTCCGGCGGTACCGGTAGCCGCCCCCGCGTCACACACGCGGACGAAGACTCCCTCGGCGGCCGGGGCCTGGCCCTGGTCAGCGCCTACGCGGCCGAGATCCGTATCAGCGGCGACCACCACGGCTACACAGTCACGGCCGAACTCCGCGCCGAGGCCGCGGGGGTGGGGGCATGCTGACCATGTCGCGGATGCCTCGGCTGGAGCTTCGACTGGTTTTCTGGTGCCGGGCGATCGCCTACACCCCCTGCACCAACCGAACGTTCCGACTCGGCTCACACCCTGCCGCGACCCCACGCCTCGCGGTCCGCTGGCTCCACATGAGGGCCGACCACATCGCCGAGCAACTCGACCTACAGGCAGCCACCGCGGTCCGCCACTGGCTCACCAACCGAGCCGAACAGGAGAACGCCTTAAGCCTCCTGGCAAGGGGCGAGCCGTACAGCCGCGCCATCCAAGACGACGGAATCCGCTACCTTCTGTCCGCATTCCCCATCAGCCGTACCGCGCGCCGCCAACAGGCCCCGTGACTATCCCCACCGCCTGCGACGGCGACGGCCGGTCCGACGAGCGCCCCCTCCGCCCGGAGGTCGAGCAGGGCTATCAGGACGACTTCCGCGCGTCTATGAACGCGGTCGTCCGCTTCTGTCGCGATGTGGTCAACGAGCACAGCCACCACGGCAACTGGTCTCCCCGAGGCGACAGCCCGACCCATGACGAACTGATCGCCCAAGCGCGCCGCGACATCCTCTCCCGGCTCCACCTCGTCCTGACCTGCGCCGAGGCAGTCGCCACCGAGATCGAACGCGACCGCCAACGCCCACACCGCCGCCGGCCGGAGTGAGTTGCAGCTCTCTCCACTACTTCAAGGCGCCTCGCGGGTCTCTGATCAGAAAGGCCGAGGAATCCCGTGCGCTGCCAGCGCTTCGGTATAGCGCTGAAGCCTGGCGTCCAGTTCGTCCAGCAGCAGGGCCGCCGTCTCCCGGGCCTCGGCCAGGTCGCCCGTGGCGCACAGGTCGGCCAGTTCGGCGACGTCCGACCGGATCGTGCTGAGGGTGTCGCCCTGGATCAGGACCCCGGGGAACCGCCGTCCGGGAAGGCGGACCACCGCGTCGTTGCCGCCGTCGGTGAACAGTTCGGCTGCCACGCGTTCCATCGGTGCCTCGCCTCGGTCTCATGGGGTCATGGGTCATGGCCATCGGCCGACGCGTGTCGGCCGGTGGCTAGGTTGAGATCATGAAAGATGACGAGGCAATCACCATCAAGCTCACGCGTGATCAGGCGTTCGTGCTGTCGGACTGGCTCTATGAGGTGATGTTCCGATCCGACGCGCTTCAGGAGATCGTGTCCGACCGGGCCGTCTGGTCGCCGGTCTACGCGATCTCGGGGACGTTGGACAAGTCGTTGAGCGAGCTGTTCCAACCGGACTACGCCGAGCGCCTCGAAGCGGCGCGGGCGCGCCTTCGCGCGGAGATGTACGGGGACGACGAGGAGGGCTGAGGGGCGTTCTCCGAGGGGGCGGGGGTTTCTAGCGGCGTACCGGTGGCGTGTGCCGGTCGGCTCGGGCGCGGTTGAGGAGCCACACCAGCCCGGCGACCAGGAGCGCCACCCCCAGCGCGTAGACCGGGAGCCAGCGGGTCGTGGTGAAGGCGAGGCAGTCCGCGACCGCCTCGTGGGATGCCTTTTGGACCGCGAAGGACAGGGACTCGGGGTTCGTGGGGAGGGACGCCCGGGTGCGGAGGGCGGCGTACGTGCCCAGGGACGGGCAGTCCGCGCGGGTCGCAGGCATGGGGAAGAGCCACGACCAGCGCTGTATCGCGGGGGCCAGGGCCAGGGCCGCGCTCAGGCCGATGATCAGGGCGTAGGCCGTCAGATCGCGGGCGTAGGCGGGGGTGTCGCCGGGGGTCGGGGCCGGGCGCGGGTAGAAGCAGACGATCAGGGCGATCAGCGTCAGGCCGATGTACGTGGAGAACCACTCCCACGAGCCTTGCGCGAAGGCCGCCGCCAGGACCGCCGCGAGGGCGAGGCCGACGACGGCCGGTTCGCCCGGGGACGCCGGTCGGGCGGGGTGGGGCATGGTCCGCTCCTGAGTGGGACGGGTGGAAGGGTTCTCAGGATGCGCGGGTGCATCTCGCGGCCGGTGCGCCATGCCGGGGCGGGGCGGGAAACTCCGCCGGTCGGCGGGGAGGAGAGGGGAAACCCTGTGGTGGGAGGAGCGGCGGGGCGATAGCGTCCCTGGTCACCGACCGCGACCGGAGAGCCGAGCCATGACGACCGTACGACCCACCACCACCCTCTGGCGGCCCACCGGGCCCGAGGAGCTGGCGTTGGTGGCGGGGCTGGAGTGGCGTGCGTGGCCGCCGAGGCTGCCCGAGCAGCCGATCTTCTATCCCGTGCTGAACGAGGAGTACGCGATCGCCATCGCGCGGGACTGGAACGTCAAGCACTCCGGCTCCGGGTTCGTCACCCGGTTCGAGGTCGACTCGGAGTTCCTGCGCCGGTATCCCGTACAGCAGGCCGGTGGGCGGACCATTCTCGAACTGTGGGTACCCGCCGAGGAGCTGGACGAGTTCAACACGCACATCGTGGGGCGGATCGAGGTCGTGCACGAGTTCCACCGGGACCCCGGTGCCGCGCGGGACGCGCGGATCGCCGCCGTGGTGGAGCTGGCGCGGCCCGGGTGGGAGGCGGCCCGGGACACCGACGCCCTCCAGGCGTTCCTCAAGGAGAACGGCTGTCATGGCGCGGAGGCCACCCGGGTGACCATGGCCCTGCTGGGGTGCGGGCTCCGGGAGGCTTCCGAGGCGTACTTCCGGGCGCCGTGCCGACAGGACGACGCCGCCTTCCACAACGGGGTGATCGACGCGCTGGAGGAGGCCGCCGACGAGGTCAGTCCTTCGCCGGGGTCTCGCCCGTGAGGTGGGTGAAGGCCGCCAGGTTGCGGGTCGACTCGCCGCGCGAGACCCGCCAGGCGTACTCCTTGCGGATCGCGCTCGCGTAGCCCAGCTCCAGCAGGGTGTTGAACGCGCCGTCCGAGGCTTCCAGGACCGCCCCCAGCAGCCGGTCGAGTTCGCCGGGGGTGATGACGGTGAGCGGGAGGCGGCCGGTGAGGTAGATGTCGCCGAGGTGGTCGATGGCGTACGAGACCCCGTACAGCTTGAGGTTCCGCTCCAGCAGCCAGCGGTGGACCGCCGCGTCGTTCTCGTCCGGGTGACGGATGACGAACGCGTTGACGGAGAGGGAGTGCGCGCCGATCCGCAGGGCGACGTTCGTCGTCAGTTTGCGGCTGCCGGGGAGGCTGACCACATACGAACCCGGCTCCGGGCTCTCCCACTCCGCGCCCGTCTCGCGCAGGGACCTTTCAAGGGTCTCGGCGGGGGACTCCGATGCGGATACGCCGTCGTCAGACATGGTGCGAGCGTACCCGGCGGCGGTGTTCCTGCATGGCGGCGGTGTAGACCTCGGCCGTGGCCGCCGCCGCCGCGTCCCAGCCGAAGGACTCCGCGTGCCGGGCCGCAGCCGTGCCCATCCGGTCCGCCAGCGCCGGATCGTCCAGCAGCCGGCGGAGCGCGTCGGCGTAGTGGGCCGGGTCGTGGCCGTCGACGAGGATGCCCGTACGGCCGTCGCGGACGGCGACGGGCAGTCCGCCGACCGCCGCCGCGACCACCGGTGTGCCGGTGGCCTGGGCCTCGATCGCCACCAGGCCGAAGGATTCGCTGTACGAGGGCATCACCAGCACGCTCGCGGCCCGGAACCAGTCCGCGAGCCGGTCCTGGCCGACCGGCGGATGGAAGTGGACGACATCGGCGGTGCCGAGCCGGGCGGCCAGCTTCTGGAGGCCCTCGGGTTTGGCGAGGCCGCTGCCGCTGGGGCCGCCGACGATCGGGACGTACAGCCGGGAGCGGAGGGACGGGTCGCGGTCCAGCAGGACGGCGACGGCGCGGAGAAGGACGTCGGGGGCCTTGAGGGGCTGTATTCGTCCGGCGAAGAGGGGGACGAAGGCGTCCCGGGGGATGCCGAGCCGGTCCCGGGCCCGGTCGCGGGACGTACTCCCGGACGCGGTCGGGATGAGGCCGGGCGCCGGCGCCGGGACCGGGCGGAACCGGTCGAGGTTGACGCCGGGGTGGACCACGGCGACCTTCGCCGGATCGGCGTCGTAGAAGCGGATCAGTTCGTCCGCCTCCTCCGCCGTGTTGGCGATCAGCCGGTCGGCGGCGGTCACGATCTGCGTCTCGCCGATGACCCGGGAGGACGGTTCGGGGGTGTCGCCATCGGCCAGTGCCGCGTTCTTGACCTTGGCCATGGTGTGCATGGCGTGGACGAGGGGGACGCCCCACCGTTCGGCGGCCAGCCAGCCGACATGGCCGGAGAGCCAGTAGTGGGAGTGGACCAGGTCGTAGTGGCCGGGGCGGTGGCGGGCCCAGGCCCGCATCACACCGTGGGTGAAGGCGCAGAGCTGGCCGGGCAGCTCCTCTTTTGCCAGGCCCTCGTACGGACCGGCGTCCACATGCCGGACCAGGACCCCGGGGGCCAGTTCGACCGTGCCGGGCAGACCGCCCGCGGTGGACCGGGTGAAGATCTCCACCTCGATGTTGATGGCGGCGAGCCGCTTCGCCAGCTCCACTATGTAGACGTTCATCCCGCCCGCGTCGCCCGTGCCGGGCTGGTGGAGGGGTGAGGTGTGGACGCTGAGCATCGCGATCCGGCGCGGCTTGCGGTGCGCCCCGGGGAATCTGAGCCGGGGGGCCAGACCGGTGGAGATGCGGGAGACGTACTGGCTCACGCGAAGGCCCTCCTCGTTCCGGACACGGCAAATCGGCGGCAGCTCTCGGACTTCCGCCACCGCACAACAGCGGAGGGCATCCTTCCATTTCCTATCGTCCAGCACTTTGCCAAATCGTGACCGGACGGGCACGCGGGGTACGGGCACAAGCACGGCCGGAAGCACGTAAAGAGGCAGGTAAAGGGGCACAGACGGGGGCAAGGGGGCGGGTGGGCCGGGGCGCGGGTCCCGGCCGTACGGGGGCACGGGTTCAAGCCGTCCGGGGCACGGGTTCGGGCCGCCCGGGGCGCGGGTTCGGGCCGCCCGGGGGCGCCCTACCGGGGCCGTCGGGGGCGTCCGGCGGGGGCCGCCGGGCGTTGCGTACCGCCGGTCCCGGCGCGGCATACCCTCGGTGCATGAGCTCCCGCCCCGTCGGTACCGCCACCCGCGGGACGACCAACCCGAACCGGCTGCGCCGGATGGACCGCTGGATCGCGGCCGTCCACGGCCGCGCGCTGCGGGCGAGCGGGCGGCCGCTCGCCGTGGACCTCGGGTACGGCGCCGCTCCGTGGACCACCCTCGAACTGGCCCGGCGGCTGCGCGCCGAGGCCGACCCCCGGTGCGAGGTGGTCGGGATCGAGATCGATCCGGAGCGGGTGCTGGCGGCGCGGCCGTACGAGGAGCCGGGGCTGACCTTCCGGTACGGGGGCTTCGAGGTCCCTGTGGACGTACCGCCGACGCTGATCCGGGCCGCGAACGTACTGCGGCAGTACGACGAGGAGGAGGTGGCGGCCGTCTGGGCCCGGCTGTGCGGGCGGCTGGCGCCGGACGGGCTGCTGGTCGAGGGGACGTGCGACGAGATCGGGCGGCGGCACGTATGGGTGGCGCTGGGTCCCGAAGGGCCGCGTACGGTCACTTTCGCGACCCGGCTCGGCTCCCTCGACCGCCCCTCCGACCTGGCGGAACGACTGCCGAAGGCGCTGATCCACCGCAATGTGCCGGGTGAGCCGGTGCACTCCTTCCTACGGGATTTCGACCAGGCGTGGGCGGCGGCGGCGCCGTACGCGTCGCTCGGCGCGCGGCAGCGGTGGATCGCGGCGGTGGGGGCGCTGGCGGCGGACTGGCCGGTCGGGGACGACCGGAGGCGGTGGCGGCAGGGGGAGGTCACGGTGGCATGGGAGGCGCTGGCGCCGCGCGGAGGGCAGAGGGAGCACGCCGGGGAGTGAAGGGGGCGGCCGTTCACCCGTTCGAATGACGTGCGGGTGGGCGGGAACCCTGGCGGGCGGCGATGCGTATGGAAGGTGACAGGGAATCGCTTCGCGGTGGTACGGCGGCGGAGAAGGGGGTTCGGAGGGGGTTCGCGGTTTGACGGGCCGTCGGTTCCGGGGTGTTTTTGGGGAGTGTTCTCGGGGGTCTCTGCCGAGGGTCTTTCCGGGAGTCCCTCCCGGGGGCGCGGGCGGCCTCATGAGCGGCGGTTCTCCGTGGCGGGTCCCCTGTCCGTTCCGGTGCGGGCGTGGCGCCGTCACGGCAGCGCCGGAATGTCACTGACGGCAATTCAGGACCGATACGGATGTCTGATGTCGTACGCGCGACGAGGCGTACGGGCTCATGCGGGAGCAGGAGCAGGAGGGGGAATCGTGACGCGACGACTCTGGGCCGCGGCGGCGGCCGTGCTGGTCAGCGCGCTGACGCTGTCGGCGGCCTCAACCGCGACGGCTTTCGCGGCACCGGGCGAGCCGACTCCCCCGGTGGCCCCGGCGGCCCCCGGCTCGGTCGGCGGGGCGACCGGCGGCCCGCCGGGTATCGGCACGGGCGCGGGGACGGGGACGGGCGCGGGCACCGGCGGCAAGACCCTGGAGCAGATCAGGGTCGAGATAGAGGACCTCTATCACCAGGCCGTGTCCGCGACCGACGCGTACAACCTGGCGGAGGAACGGGGCGAGCGGCAGTCCGCGGAGATAGCCGAGCTCGGGAAGGACGCCGCGCGGGCCCAGGAGCGGATCGACGATCTGCGGGCGGCGGCCGGGGCTGCGGCCCGGTTCCAGTACCGGACGGGCGGAATGCCGCCCCAGGCCCGGTTCCTGCTGGCGAACGACCCCCAGACCTTCCTCGACGAGGGGAACCGGCTGCTCCAGGGCCAGAAGGCGACCAAGGACCTGCTCGGCAATCTGGAGCAGGCCAGGACCGAGCTGGACGTGTACGCGACGAACGCGAGTACGCAGTGGAAGCGGCTGGAGACCGAGCGGCTCCGGATGGCCGACGCGAAGAAGCGGATCGCCGCGAAGATCGCCGAGGCCAGGAAGATCGAGGACCGGCTGGCCGAGAAGGAGAAGGCCAGGCTGCTGGAGCTGGAGAAGCAGGCGGCCGACCGGGCCCAGAGCGACTGGCTGCGGTCCGGGGCGCTCCAGCGGGTCGAGGGGACGATCACGGTCGAAGGCGGCCGGGCCGTGGAGTTCGCCCTCGACCAGGTCGGGCTGCCGTACGAGTGGGGCGCCGAGGGCCCGGGGTCGTACGACTGCTCGGGGCTGACGTCCAAGGCGTGGGCGGCGGCCGGGGTGCCGATACCGAGGACGTCCCAGGAGCAGTGGCGTCAGCTGAAGCGGATCGACATCGGGGAGATGCGCCCCGGTGACCTGATCATCTACCACGACGACGCCAGCCATGTCGGGATGTACATAGGCGACGGCAAGATCGTTCACGCCCCGCGCCCCGGCCGGACCGTCACCGTCGCGGGCGCCGGTGCCAACAAGATCCTGGGCGTGGTCCGCCCGGGGGCGTAACGGGACGCGGCGGGGGCGCGGCGGGTACGTGACACCGGCGCGGCGGGACCGGCGCCCGCGCGGGCGCGGTCGGTACGGGGTGGGGCGGGTGGCGCCGCAAGGGGCGCGCAGGGCTGAAGGGAGCCGATGGCGTGGGGGCGCATCGGGACAGGTGCGGATGGAAGGGGCGTACGGGGCGCGCAAACCCTGTCCGGCGGGGCTGGTGGGGCGCGTGGGGCGTGTCACTCGCGGCGGGGCGTATCGCGTGATGTATCTCATGGGGGCGGGGTCAAGTTGCGGTACCCGGCGGGAAGATGGCCCCTGTCCTCCCCGTAACGGCATTCCGCTGTACCGCGCGCTACCGCTATGGTCCCCGTCGGCGGACCGTCGATCGTCGGCCCGCCGCGCCCTCGGGGGAGGGAAAGGAAACCGGACCCATGCCCGTACCAGTACCGCGACAGAGGAACTCCTCCGTCACGGAGAACAGTGCGCCCGTGCCGACGCGGTCGCCCGCCGACGGCGATCCGCACGGCACCGGTGACCCCGGCCCGGCGGACACCGGGAGCGCCGTGGCCGCCGTGGAAGCCCCGGACGCCTTGGACGCCTCGGACTGCGGGGCCGTGCCCGGTGCCGTGAGCGGCGCCGAGCCGACCCAGCTCACCCTGCTGGTCATCGAGGACGACCCCACGGGCACGTTCTCCGTACCCGAGCTGACGGAGTCGGGCGGCGGCACGGCGACCCGGGTACGGATCCGGACCGCGCGGAACCTCACCGAGGCGGAGCGACTGCTCACGGACGACGTGCACTGCGTACTGCTCGACCTGGCGCTCTCCGGCGGCGGGACCGGCGGGGGCGGGGCGGCCGCCGCGGACGGGCTCGGCCCGCTCCGGCACGTACTGAGGATCGCGCCCCGGCACGCCGTACTCGCCCTGACCACCTCCGGGGACGGCGAGCGCGCGGCGGCGGCGGTCCGGCTGGGGGCGCAGGACCATCTCTTCCGGGACGAGCTGGACGGCCGGCTGCTGAGCCGTACGGTCCGGTACGCGGTCGAGCGCAAGCGCGCCGACACCGCCCAGATGAAGCTCGCCGAGTCCCGGCTGCGGGCCCAGGAGAACGCCCGGCTGGAGCGGGGGCTGCTGCCCACTCCCCTGCTGGAGGGCTCGGAGCTGCGGTTCGCCTCCCGCTATCGGCCCGGCCGCTCCCGCGCGCTGCTCGGCGGGGACTTCTACGACACGGTCCGCACCCCCGACGGCACCGTCCACGCCATGATCGGCGACGTCTGCGGCCACGGCCCGGACGAGGCGGCGCTCGGGGTGGAGCTGCGGATAGCCTGGCGGGCCCTGACCTTCGCGGGCCTGTGCGGGGACGAGCTGCTGTCGACGCTCCAGCGGGTGCTGGAGCACGAACGGGAGAGCGACGAGATCTTCGCGACGCTCTGCGCGATCGATATCGCCCCCGACGGCCGCCGGGCCGGGATCTGTCTCGCGGGCCATCCGTCACCGCTGGTCATCCGGGGCGGCCGGGCGGCCCAGCTGCTGCCGCCCGAGGACGGCGGACCGGCGCTCGGACTGCTGCCCCGGGCCCGCTGGCCGCGCCACCAGATCACCCTGGGCGGGGCCTGGTCGCTGCTGCTGTACACGGACGGGCTGATCGAGGGCCGGACCGGACCCGGCGAGCGGACCCGGCTGGGCCAGGAGGGTCTCCAGTCCATGATCACGCGGCAGCTCGCGGCGGGCCACGAGGGCGAGGATCTGCTGGAGACGGCGGTCGAGGAGGCCCGGGCGCTGAACGGCGGGGAGCTGACGGACGACCTGGCCGTCCTGCTGCTGAGCCGGGGCTGAGGCCCCTCTCCGGGGCCGGAACCGGGAAACGGCGAGGGCCCGGGCGAACCCGGGCCCTGTACGCGCGTACGCGTGGGTGCTTCTCGGTACGGAACCGCCCCGAGGGTTATCGGCCGCCGTTGTACGGGCCGTACGGACCGTCGCTGCTGGATCCGCCGCCGCGCCGCCGTCCTCCGCCGCTGACCTGCTGGACCGCGGGCCGGACGTCGACGAAGAAGACGATCGTGGCGACCAGCCCGATCAGCTTCAGGAAGAGCATGGACGGGAGCAGCAGATTCACCAGTACCGTGACGCCCAGGATGATCAGCCAGAACGGCTTGGTCTTCTTGTCGGCGGCGCGAAAGGCGTCCTCACGCGTCATCGCGGCCATCACCAGGGCGACCACGGCGGTGCCCAGAAAGACCCAGTAGAGAAAGAACCACAGGGTCAGGTCGAAGTTCGCGCGCAGCATGCGTGGCACCGCCTAGGGGATCGATGAATGTAGTGCCCTCCCGACAACCGTACCCGGCGGGGGCGGCGAGCGGACCGGACGCCTGAAAGGTGCCCGGTCCGTGTTCTCGTACACCCGTTTGAGTCACTCCGCGGGCGGCGGGGTCTTCTTTCCGGCCGTCTTACGGGCGGCGGGGGCCCGGCGCGGGGCCGGGGTCTTCTTCGCGGCGGCGCCCTTGGGGCGCTCGGTCTTCCCGGCCTCGGCGGCGCCCTCGGCACCGGCGGCCGTACCCGGCTCGGCCTTCGGGGAGCGGGGCCGCGGCCGGGTGGCGGCGGGCCGGGTCCCGGCGGCTCCGGCCCTCGGGCGCCGCTTCGGCGCGGGGGTGGCGGGCGTGGGCTCCGGCTCGACGGCGACCGCGATCTCGGTGATCTCCTCGGCGGCCTCGCCGCGCCACGACCGTACGGTCTGCTCACCGTGCTCGGCGACGCGCTCGTACGTCTCCCGGGCCTTGACGGCGTACTCGGCGGCGACGCCGACCCCGCGCAGGGCCAGGTCCTGCGCGTTCTCGCCGAACTTCCGCAACTCGTCATCGAAGCTGCCGAAGCCGCCGATGACCTCGTTGACCTTCGCCGAAACGGTGGCCTGGGCCTCCTTGGCCTGGCCGGAGACCCGGTCCTGGACGGCCTTGGGGTCGGTGTTGCGCAGCTCGTTCAGATCGTTGCGGATCCCCTCGATCCGCTCCGGCGCCTCGGCGGCCAGCTGCTCCAGCAGGGCAGGCACCTTCCGGGCCTGCTGCACGGCGAGATCGGCGGTACCGGCGGCGAAGTAGAGGGGGGTGGGGTCGCTGAGGTTCTTGCGCAGTTCACGCAGGTCGTCGGTGATGGCCATGGGTGGTCCTCCCGGAACGCGGGGCTGACGATTTCAGGCGGCTCCGTCGGAGCCCGGAGGCGTATCGGCGGCGCGACCAGCGCGCTGCCGTCCGCCCCGGCGGCTCCCGTCCGCTTCGGCTTCGGCGGGCTTCTCCAGCGGGTCCCGGTCACCCCGGGCCCCCGGCCGGTCCTCCACGACGTCCGCGCCCGTCGAGGCGTCCGTCGCTGCGGGGTCGGCGGCATCAGGACCGTCCGCGACCTCGAACCCGTTCTCCTTGCGGAAGGACTCGTAGATCTGGAGCAGAACGGCCTTCTGCCGCTCATTTATGGAGGGGTCGGCGATGATCACCGCCCGGGTCTCCAGCTCCTCCCGGTCCCGCTCGTCGAGGATCCCGGCCCGCACGTACAGCGTCTCGGCGGAGATCCGCAGCGCCTTGGCGACCTGCTGCAGCACCTCCGCGCTCGGCTTGCGCAGCCCTCGCTCGATCTGGCTCAGATACGGATTCGACACCCCGGCGGCATCGGCGAGCTGCCGCAGGGACAGCTGCGCACTGCGCCGCTGCTCGCGGAGGTACTCGCCGAGATTGCCGACATTGAGTGATGCCATGGTTCGATCGTGCCCCAGCCTTGCTAACTATTGCAAGCAGATGCTTGCAAAAGTGCGCTACGCAACACGGGGCCGGATTGCGACTTCACGCGGCAGATGTCATCTTTCAGCGATTCTCGTCACTAGTGCTCCCGCGCATGTCCCGGGAGTGGAACGTCGGAGAGCCCGGATGACTGGTCAGAGCGCGAAGATCGCATCGCCCTGCGAGTGCGGCAGCATGGCGGTGCGGCAGGTGAACCAGTTCATCCTTCACGATGAGTTGTGGTGGGATTCGGAGCTCTCATGCGGGTCCTGTGGCAGCTACCTGTGCGAACACTCTGGTCCGGGTCCAGCACCTGAGGAGGTTCGGGTGGCTCTCCTGGCCGCGCATGATCCCGTCAGGCTGCGGCTGGTCGGTCCGGTTCCCAGTCTCGTCCTAGCTCTGAAGGTCTTTCGGGAGGACACGGCAGCCTCGTTGTCACGGGCTCGTGAACTGGTCGGGGAACTGAGCCGTGACGGTCTGGTGGGAACGTTGCCGGAGATGGAGTTCCTGAAGGCCCGGCTGCAGATGCGGGGAGTTCCCGTCGACGTCGATCGATAGCGGTCCTGGGGGACTGGACGGACTGCGGATCTCCGAACCACGCGGGTTCGCGGACCCACCATGGAGCGCGCTCGTACGGTCTCCGAAGCCGCTCGCCTCTCCACCGACGGCGAATCCGAATGACGTCGAACAGCTGCTGGCCTAGCGTTCCGCCCATGACCACAGCAGACGTCCGCACCGACGATGAGGCCGGTGTGACCATCCGCTGCCGGGACAACGCGTCCGTCGGCGTGACGTTCCGCGACTGGTTCAGCTTCGACGCGGACTCCGTCCACTATGCCGTCGAGCTGCGGGCCCCGGGTCTGACCGCTCGCGTCAACGAGGTCGTCGCCCGGATCCGGGACGGCGATCTCGCCCCGTTCTTGGAGGCCGACGAGCAGATGACATCCCTCGCGGCCGATGTCCGGGCCTTCCTCGCCGGGGAGCACCAGTGACATCCGGCCTGCGCATCACCTGGACGTTGGCGGGTTCCGGGTGGGCCGACTGCGCCCTTGAAGATCACCGGGCGAGAGTCGAGCTCACCGCGTCCCGCGTCTCCAGCGCGCCCGAGGAGCTCCTGACCGCGGTGGCCCGGCTCGTCGCGGGCGAGCCGGAGACCCGGGCCCGGTTCGAGGCCGAGCCGACCGCCTATCGGTGGATCCTCCGCCGCGAAGGCGTGAACACCTGGATCCGCGTACTGGAACTCCGGCACGGCGGCGATCCCGACACCAAGGGAACCGAGATCTGGTCCGGTCGGCTCGGGATCGACCAGCTTGCTCGCACCGTGATCCGTTGCTTCGACGAGGTCGCGCGGACTTACGGAGAGAGCGGCTATCGAGGCAAGTGGGGCGAGCACTTCCCACGGACAGAGCTTGAAGCACTCAGACGAATCCGGCGTGCCCACCACAGCAGTGACGGCACATAGCCGCGGCAGTCCGCTGCCCGGGGTTGATCGAGGCGGAACAGGTTCCGCCCCGTGCGCCCCGAACCCCTGATTGCGGTGCCGGGCCGCGCTACCGTGCCAAGGGGAGCCGAACGAGGGGGAGGGCCCGTGCGATTGGCGTTGGATGCGTTACTGGCCGAGGTACCGGCGGAGCAGATCGACGAGGTACGGGCCTTCTACGGGGCGAGAGCGCCGGGCCGGGCGCCCGGTTCGCCGGAGGAACTAGAGGAGGCGCGGGCCGGGCTGCCGGTGCCTCCCCGCGTCGATCCGCCTGCCGTCGAGGAGACCGTCGGGGCCGGGGAAGCGGGCGTACCGGTGCGGATCTTCCTGCCGGTCGGCGGGCCGCCGCTCGGCGTTTATCTGGACATTCACGCGGGTGGGTTCTACATGGACTGCGCCGCGCGCGGAGACGTACGCAATCGGGCACTCGCGGACACCCGGCGCCTCGCCGTGGTCAGCGTCGACTACCGGCTGGCGCCCGAACACCCCTGGCCCGCCGCGCCCGACGACTGCGAGGCGGTCGCCCGCTGGCTGATCGAGGAGGCGGAGAGCCGGTTCGGGACCGGACGGCTCGCGATCGGGGGGAACTCCGCCGGAGCCAATCTGGCCCTGGTGACCCTGCTCCGGCTGAAGGACAGAGGGGTCGTGGGGCGGTTCAGCGGCGCCGCGCTCTACTTCGGCGCCTACGACCTCAGCGCGCGGACACCGGCCGGCCGCGCGATCGCGGACGAGTACTTCATCCAGGCGTACGCCGGGCACGTCGAGGACCGTACGAATCCCGGTATCTCGCCCCTCTACGGCGACCTGGCCGGGCTTCCTCCGACGCTGCTGGTCGTCGGCGGCGCGGACATCCTGCTGGAGGACAATCTGGCGCTGGCGGGCCGGTTGTCGGCGGCCGGGAACGACGTCGAGCTTCGCGTCTACCCGGAGGCGCCCCACGGCTTCATCAGCCACCCGACGGCCATGGCCGCGACGGCACTCGACGGAGTGGGCTCCTGGCTCGGGGACCGCATCGGGCCGGGCTGACGGGCCGCCCGGGAGCGGTGGTTGACCTTCACCCTTGGGGAAGCCGCAGCATCGGTGGAGCCGGGCGACGGGCCCGGTGCGAGGAGGGCGGGATGGGGCTGTTGACCATCGGGGCGTTCGCGAAGGCGTCCCGGCTGTCGCCGAAGGCGTTGCGGCTCTACGACGAGTCGGGGCTGCTGACGCCCGTACGGGTCGATCCGGTGACCGGTTACCGGTTCTACGCGCCGGAGCAGTTGGAGCAGGCCCGGCTGGTCGCCTGGTTGCGGCGGCTGGGGATGCCGCTGGCCCGGATCCGTTACGTCCGTACGTTGGACGCGGGGCGGCGGCGCTGGAGATCCGGGCGTTCTGGGCCCGGGTCGAGGCCGATACCGCGGCCCGGCGGGATCTCGCCGGCTTCCTCGTCGATCATCTGTCCCGGAAGGACTCCGCCATGGTGACGACATCCGAACCGCTGGAACTCCGTTACGCCGCCCTGTCCGACCAGGGCCTGGTGCGTGCGGGCAATCAGGACACCGCCTATGCCGGGGCCCGGCTGCTCGCGGTCGCCGACGGATACGGCGGCGGCGGGGGGCCCGCGAGCGCCGCCGCCGTCGAGGTGTTCAGGCGCCTCGAATCCGGCGACGTACCGGTGGGCGATCTGCTCAATGTCCTCGAAGACACCGTGGCGGAGGCGAAACGGGCCGTCGACGGGGTCTCCGCAGGCTCTTCGCCCCCCGACAAGACGCCCGCGGAGACGGGTGACGAGGCGGGGACCACCCTCACCGCGATGCTCTGGACCGGGTCCCGGCTGGCTCTCGTCCACATCGGCGACTCCCGTGCCTATCTGCTGCGGGACGGCGAGCTGTTCCGGATCACCCATGACCACACGGTGGTGCAGGCGATGGTCGACGAGGGGCGGCTCAGCCCGGAGGAGGCCGTCTCCCATCCTCAACGGTCGCTGCTGGCCCGGGCCTTGGGCCCCGGGGCCGACGGCACCCCCGAGCTGCGGCTGCGCGAGGTCCGGCGGGGGGACCGGTATCTGCTCTGCTCGGACGGGCTGTCCGCCGTCGCGTCGGAGGAGGAGATCCACCGGGTGCTGGCCGGGGCCGGGGAGCCCGGGCCGACCGTCCGTGAGCTGGTGGATCTCGCCAACGGCTCCGGCGGCCCCGACAACATCAGCTGTGTGGTCGCCGATGTGGTGGAGTCCCGGCGGCCGGGGTGAGCGGCGACTACGCCGTCTGGCATCTGGTCCGTTCACGGGAACTCCACCGCGCGGCCGAGGAGTACCGGCTCGCGCGGCAGGCCGGGAATTCCGGGGCCGGGGTCCGTTCCGGCTCCGGACGCCGGAGCCGGAAGGGGTGGAACGTCGGCGGGATCAGCAGGCTCGTACGGCGGCCGGAAAGCGTCGGGTCCGGAGTCGGGCCCGGCCCGGGCGGGGTGACGGCGGCGGCCGGGCCCGTACGTCCGGGCCGCCGACCGGTCGCCGTCGCCGACCCGCAGGTCATCCCCGGTACGGCGGCGGGTCGGCAGAGGTCTTGAACTCGTTCGAAACGGGTGTCGCGTGATGTTCGCCTCCTGCTAATGTCGCGCTGCTCGCGCTGAGGAGATGGCCGATTCCACTGCCCCCTCGCGCCGGTTGCCCTGGGGAGGGACCACTTCATGACTCGTCCGCCGGACCAGCGGGCCTCGCGTCGTCGGCGCCTGGCCGGACCTATCGCTCTCACCGTCGCGCTCGCCGTGACCGCCGGGATCGGCGTGACGGCGGGGACCGCCGTCGCCGCCGGTTCCGGTACCGGCTCCACCGGGACCGGCGGCAGCTCCGCCGGTCCCGTGGTCGTCAGCCCCGGCGCGCGGTTCGTGCCCCGGGCCACCATCGTTCTGAATACCGGGGAGACGGGCTTCCTCACCGCCCGGGAGGGGGACGACCGGCTCCGCTGGACCGACTACGCCACCGGTGCGGCGACCGTACTCGCCCACCGGCTGCCGGAGCCGCTCGCCTATGACGTGGACGGGTTCCGGTTCGCCTCGTACCCGAAGGACTTCGGGCACGGCTCCGACACCGTCGCCGTCTACTCGGAGTCCCCGTCGCCGCGGGTGACGCTTCAGCGGGGCGCCGGTGGCGGCGGTCCCGTCACCACGATTCCGCTGCCGGAGGGGCAGACGTACGTCGGGACGTACGGCGACACCGTCGTCACCCGGACCGGGACCGAGCGGGAGACCACCGGACTGCATCTGCTCGACCTGGTGAACGGGGAGGTACGGGACCGGAAGCTGACGGGCCTACCCGAAGGCTGGAATCTCACCATCAGCGAGGGCGACGCCCGCTCCGTCGCCGTACGCGGTATCAAGTGGGTGGACACCACCATGTCCCAGGGGTGGTGGGTGGTCGACCTCGCCACCGGCTCCCTGAAGACGCTCTCCACGGCGGGCGAGAGCGTCTCGTTCGACCGGGACACCGTCTTCCACCACGGAGCCCCCGGCAACCAGAGCGCCCAGGTGTACCGCCGGGACGATCTCGGCGCGGAGCCGGTCACGGTCGATCTGCGGGACGTGGGCGGATACGACGCCGTCGTCCGGCCCTTCGCCGGTGGCCATGTCACGGTCTCCCCGCCCAACCCGGGGAACAACGAGTACCGGGGCAATGAACTCGTCTTCCACGACAGCGCCGGTGAGCGCAGGGCGCTGCTGGCCGTCGCCGCCACCTCCGTACACCGCACGCCCGACGGTTCGCTCCTGGTGACCGGCGCCGAGACGCACACCTGGGAAGGCGCCCTCGACTGGGGCCACTACCTCTTCAGCACCGGCCCCGGCGGCGAGATCATCCGCAAGCGGCTGGCCGACGTCGAGGACCGGGAGGCCAGGCCCGCGGGCATCGCGCTCGGCAGCGGCATCCTGACCACGGCCGACGACTCCCGGCTCTACAGCCCGCACACCTATATCGGCGCCTACCGCAGTACCTGGCTCAAGACCTCCGGCCGGCCGGAGGAGCTGCGGTCGACCGTCGACGCCCTCGCGTCCGGCCGGGACGCCGACTGCGGCAGCACCGACGGCGTCTACTGCGTGACCATGTTCGCGGGCGGTGACGGACAACATGGCCGGGAGGCGGCGACCGAGCAGGGCGCCACGATGCTCTACCGGAACGGCTCCGACGCCTGGGGTCCCCGGATCACGTCCGGGCTCGGCAACCCCGAACTGGTCGACCTGTCCGGCCGGTACGGGATCGTCGACCAGGGCTGGGGCGGGCAGCAGGCGGTGCTGCATTTCAAGGACGGCGCCACCGGGAGCGTCGTGAAGAAGCGGAAGCCGGTCGCGGCCTCCGTCTGGGGCGACACCCTGTGGAGCGCCGCCGGGGCGTGGAACGACACCGGCTCGGGCGTCCCGACCCGGGTGGCGGCGGAGAGCCTGGCGACGGGCGCCGCGGGTGAGTCCTTCGACGCGGGCTGTGTCGCCCGCGACCTCCAGGCTGTGGGCCGCTGGGTCTACTTCCGGTGCAGTAACTACTGGCACGACTTCAAGGGCGCCGGGGTCTACGACCGGCAGACCAAGCGGACCCTGCCGCTCGGCGCCGACGAGACCCTGCTCGGCGACGGCTATCTGGTCCGCCGCTCCGACGCGGCCGGGCTCACCCTGGTCGATCTGGGGAACGGCTTCCCGGCCGGGGCCGCCGAGCGCGATCTGCCGAGCCGGGTGGTCGCCACCGCCGCCGAGCTGGGCGACCGGACCGTACGCAGGTCCGGCTGGACCGTCGACCGCTTCGGCGGTCATATCGCCTACACGGGCGCGGACCGGCGGGTGCGGATCGTCCCGTCCGGGGTGACCGCATCCCGGATCGCGGCCGTCGACGCCGACGTGCCCGCCGCCGCGCAGGTCGGCGCCGTCCAGGCCGGCGGCGTCCAGGCCGGCGGCGTCCAGGCCGGCGGCGGGGTGTGGAAGCCCCGGTGGTGGCTGTCGAAGCCCGGCGCCTCCTGGTCCCTCGCACTGCGGCACAAGGGGACCGGCACGGTCGTCAGGACCGTCACCGGGGGCGAGGCCCGCGGCCTGGTCGACGCGTCGTGGGACGGCCGGGACGCGAACGGGCGGCCCGCGCCCGACGGGGCGTACGACTGGACGCTGACCGTGAAGCCCGCCGACGGGCAGGGCGCCGACCTCTCGGTCTCCGGGGCCCTCGCGGTCAGCGGCGGCGCGGCCGTATGGCGGGACATGACCGGGGCCGACGGCTACGGCGATCTGCTGGTGACGGACTCCGCCGGGGCCGCGTCCCTCTACCGGGGGAACGGTACGGGCGGGCTGTCCGCCCGGATCCCCGGTACGGGTACCGCCTTCCCCGCCGACACCGTCCTCGTCCCCTACGGCGATGTCGACGGCGACCGGTGCGGGGACGTCCTCGCCCGGGTCGGCGACCAGCTGCGGGCCTACCGCCCCGGCTGCGGGAAGGTCGTCGGCGCATCGTCGCCGTACACCGTGATCGGCAACGGCTGGGCGCAGTACGACCAGATCACCTCGGCCGGTGATACGAACGGCGACGGGTACGTCGATCTGATCGCCCGCCAGAAGTCCACCGGTGATATGTACTACTACTCCGGTACGGCCGATCACCGGGTCAAGGCCCGGCTGCGGATCGGGACCAACTGGAAGCTGTACCCGCGGATCACCGGGGCCGGTGACCTCAACGGCGACGGGCGCGGCGATCTGATCGGGATCGACTCCGCCGGGGTGCTGTGGCGCTACTACGGGACCGCGACCGGCGGTGTGACCGCGCGGGAGCGGATCGGCCACGGCTGGAACATCTACTCGGCCGTCGTCGGCACCGGCGACTTCTCCGGTGACGGACGGCCCGAGCTGCTGGCCCGGGACACCACGGGCAAGCTGTGGCGGTACTCGGCGAACGGGGCCGGGGCGTACGGCGGCCGGGTACTGGTCGGCAGCGGGGGCTGGAACACGTTCAAGGGCCTGTTCTGATTCCGGACCGGGACCGGGACCAGGACCGGCATCCCGATCCGGACCGGGGCTGAGAGCGGGAGGGGGTACGCCGCCGACACGGAACGTCGTGTCGGCGGCGTACCGCTGTTCCGGGCCGGACGCGGGGCCGGGCTACGGGCCTGGCCGTGGGCCTCGTACCGCCGGGGAAAGTCGGTGGCTTCCGCCCCGCCCGGCGATGAGACTGCCCCGGTGACCCCTGCGAGCCGAGGACGCCCGTGACGCTGCACGAGAACGAGATCCCCGCCGACCCGGCCCTGGTCCGGTCGCTGCTGTCGGCCGAACGCCCGGAGTGGGCCGGTCTCCCGCTCTCCGCCGCGGGCGCGGGAACGGACAACACCATGTACCGGCTCGGCGACGAGCTGCTGGTCCGGCTGCCGAGGACCGCCGACAACGCCGATGCCGTACGGAAGGAACAGCGCTGGCTGCCCCGGCTGGCGCCGCTGCTCCCCCGGCCGGTGCCCGAGCCCGTGCACGCCGGGTCGCCGAGCGCCGCCTTCCCGCTGCCCTGGTCGGTCTACCGCTGGATCGACGGGGAGGTCGCCGGTCCCGGCACCGTCGGCGACTGGGCCGCCTTCGGGGCCGATCTGGCCGCGTTCGTACGGGAGCTGCACGGCGCCGATCCGATGGGCGCGGTACGGGCCGACGGCCTCGACTGGTACCGGGGCGGCACCCTCGCCCCGTGCGACCCCTCGGTCACCGAGGCCCTCGCAGGCTGCCGGGCCCTCGTGGGGGACCAACTCGACGTCGACGCCCTTGAGGAGCTGTGGCGGGCCGCCCTCGCCCTGCCGGACCCCACCGCGCCGCACGGCTGGCTGCACGGCGACCTCAAACCGAGCAACCTCCTGGTCCGGGACGGCGCCCTGTACGCGGTCATCGACTTCGGCGGGCTCTCGGTCGGCTTCCCCGACGCCGAACACTCCACGGTCTGGGATCTGCCGCCCGAGGCGCGCCGGTCCTACTGGGACGCCCTGGACCTCGACGACACGACCTGGTTACGCGCCCGCGCCTGGGCCGTCGCGGTCGCCGTCAGCGGTGTCCCGTACTACTGGAACACCTACCCCGCCTTTGTCGCCGAGTGCCTGGCCCGGCTGCGGTCGGTACTCGCCGACGCCGCCGAGCGGGCAGCGGCCGGGGACGTGACCGGCGGGCCATGACCGGCGGTTGATGATCGACCTGGCGGGAGACTATTCGTATGACCATCACTCAGGATGCCGACAAGGCCGATCTCCTCCGCTATCTGAGGGACGCCCGCGAAGCCCTGCTGTGGAAGCTCGACGGGCTCCCGGAGTACGACGTCCGGCGGCCCATGACCCCGACCGGGACCAATCTGCTGGGTCTGGTGAAGCACGCGGCCACCGTGGAGCTGGGCTATCTCGGGGACACCTTCGGGCGGCCGTCCGGCGAGCCGCTGCCGTGGGTCGCGGAAGGGGCCGAGGCCAATGCCGATATGTGGGCCGCCGCCGACGAGTCCCGCGCGTTCGTCACCGGGCTCTACCGGCGGGCGTGGGCACACGCGGACGCGACCGTGGCTGCCTTGCCGCTGGACACCGTCGGACGGGTGCCGTGGTGGCCCCGGGGACGGGACGAGGTAACCCTGCGGCATGCCCTGGTCCGGGTGGTCGCCGACACCCAGCGGCACGCGGGGCACGCCGACATCCTCCGGGAGCTGATCGACGGCTCCGTGGGGATGCTCCCGGCCAATGCCGGGGTGCCGGACGGGGACACCGCGTGGTGGGAGCGGTACCGCGAGCGGCTGGAGCGGACCGCGCGAGAGGCGTAGAGCCCTGCGGGGCGGCTCGGTACGGGCGGACCGCGCGGCGAAAGCAGGGCCTTACCGGCTATACCGACAATTCGGTCATTGTCAGTCGTGGTCGTTACCGTGGAGAGCATGTCCAGTGTTCCCCTGGCCGATCTCGTCCGGCTGCGCCGCGCCCGTGACGTGATGGACCGCGATTACGCCCAGCCCCTGGACGTCCCGGCGCTCGCCAGGGGCGCCCATATGTCGGCCGGGCATTTCTCCCGGAGCTTCCGGGCGGCCTACGGCGAGACGCCGTACAGCTATCTCATGACCCGGCGGATCGAGCGGGCCAAGGCGCTGCTGCGGCGGGGCGATCTCGGGGTGACCGAAGTCTGTATGGCCGTGGGCTGTACGTCCCTGGGGTCGTTCAGCTCCCGTTTCACCGAGCTGGTCGGCGAGAGCCCGAGCGCCTACCGGGCGCGGGACCACGGCGCCGGCGCGGCCATACCCGCCTGTTACGCCAAGATCCGCACCCGGCCCGTACGGCGTACCGGGACCGGGACCGGGGCTGGAACCGGGCCCGGGACCGGGGCGGCGGTCCCGGCCGGGCAACCGGTCAGGATCGGAGAAGCGTCCTCGGTTCCCCGGCCGTAGCGTGAAACGCATGGACATCAAACTCTCGCAGTGCTTCATCGCCGTCGACGACCACGACAAGGCCCTCACCTTCTACCGCGACGCCCTCGGCCTGGAGGTCCGGGGCGACGTCGGCTTCGAGGGGATGCGCTGGGTGACCGTCGGCTCCCCGGAGCAGCCCGATGTGGAGATCGTGCTGGAACCGCCGCTCGCCGACCCCGGTGCCTCGGACGACGACCGGAAGGCGGTGGCCGAGCTGCTGGCGAAGGGGCTGCTGCGCGGGGTGATCTTCCGTACGGCCGACTGCGACGCCACGTTCGAGAAGATCCGCGCGGCGGGCGGCGAGGTGGCTCAGGAGCCGATGGACCAGCCCTACGGCGTCCGCGACTGCGCGTTCCGGGACCCCGCCGGAAACATGATCCGGTTCACCGAGCCGCGCGGCGGCCGGTAGGAACCGGAGGACGGGGCCCGGACAACGGGACCGGGACAGCGAGGCCCCGGACAGTAAGGAGCCGGACAACAGGACCCTGACAGCAGGAGCCGGAGGACGGGAGCCGGGGCCGTTTCCGGGCCGCGCCGATCGGTCCGGACCGGCCGCCGGACGCCGGACAGCCCCCGTTACGGGCCTGCCGCGTACGGCCCGCGACGGGGGTGCGGGCCGCACGGGACGGGACCGGGGCGGGGCCCGGCCCCGCCCGGGGGTCGGTTTCGGTTCGGTCAGCGGCCCGCGACGGCGGGCCTGCGTAACGGCGTCTCGTCATCCCGGGCTCCTTCCGGTTCGGGCAGCAGCGACCACCACCACCGGATCACCGGAATGTCCAGCGGCTCCGTGCCCGCGTCCGTCGGGGTGCTGCGGAAGCTGCTCGGCAGGTCGGCCGGGTTGTCGGGGGTGGTGTAGCGGCGGGAGCTGACGCTCCAGTCCTGGGTGGCCCGGACGAAGTGCCGCAGGCTCGACAGATAGCGGCGCAGCCGGGGGCTCGCCGTCCCTGCCCGGTGGTCGTGGAGCCGGAGGTAGAGGCACATCACCCGGTCGCGCTGGGCGATGGCCGTGGCGAGCGCGGCGGCCGGGGAGAGCCCGTCCTGGTGCTGGAGTACGCGCAGGGCGTTGAGGTAGAAGCCCTTGCCGGACACCTCCTTGTGGTGCGAGAAGATGTCGTTGTCCCAGCTGATGATGAAGGACGTCATCTCGCAGAGCGCCCGGGTCGCCGGATGGTCCCGTTCCTGGGGCGTCAGCTCGTAGTCGTGCCCCATCTCCAGCAGGGGGAACACGACCGTGGCGGCGCCGTCGTAGAGCCGCATCAGGGTGTAGTCGTCGAGGTTCGGCACCGTACCGGCCCGGCGGTGGTCGGCTTCCCAGACCACCGAGAAGAAGTACTCCCGCAGGGCGTCCACCCACCGGGTGGCCTGGGCGTACGTACCGAATCTGTCGATCCGGGCCCGCAGGTCGCGCAGCCCGTTGGCGAGCGGGTCGGCCAGCAGGAAGGGCCCCTCGGGGTCCTGGGCGACCCGCAGCAGCCGGTGGAGGACCCCGACGAGATCGCCGGGCCGGTGGCCCAGGTCGCTCTCCTCGCAGTAGCCGTCGTCCACGCCGAACAGCCAGAGCACGAAGTCGGCGAGAAGGCTGACCACCTCCTCTCTGCCCTCCGGCAGGATCCGGGCGCAGAAGGTGCCGATGTCGTGCCGGACGAGTCTGCTGCGCAGTTCGGGCGAGCCGATCTCGAACGACTCCGCCCAGGCCGCCGTACGCGCGTCGATGACGGCGTGTCTTGGATGGATCGCCGGAGGTATCGGCGCGTAGATCGGCGGAACGGTCAAATGGGGTCCCACCCTGGATCACCTCATAGCGGAGACGACGATTGGCGGCGAACGATCACACACGGAGCGCGGAAGTGCGCGGGGCGTTAGCTGTATAGATCAACGACGGCGCATAGTACTTGCGGGCCGGGCGTCGTCCAATGGGGTCTTTCCGCCACATTCCCGGAGGGCGTAGAGGGTTCACCGGCGCGACCCGGGCGGGCGGCGGCCCCGAACCGCTTCCCCGGGCCGGGTGGCCGAGGGGCGGGCCGTCGGGCGAAATAGCTGGTGGGGCCCGCTCGGGCGGTCGGTGAGTCGCGTTGTGCCGGGGGAGTACCCGGGCCCGTGCGGCGGTAACCGCCGGGGGGTTGCGGGAGAGTTGCGAAGGGTGCAATTTGCGCCGCGCGCCGTGGACAGCCGCTCTGATTGGCGTAGTAAAGACGGCCACTTCGAGCCGCGGGTGGCTGGCGTCGGGCGTACATGTGACACGCATGTACCGAACGGCCGTACGGAACGGCCGCCACCGGTCGACCGGGTGTCCGGAATCCCGCCCCGGGGGGGGAGAGGGCGGCGGGGTGGGCGGGGCCCGGTGCGGGCGGCGGGGACCGTGGGGGCTACGGGCCGTTACCGGACCCGGGGCCGGGGGCGCGGCCGGGGCGCGGTCGGTCGGGCCGGAACGCCCCCTGTCCGTCAGTCCGTCAGTTCGCGCGGGAGCGGCCGGGCGTGGACCACGGTCAGCCGGGAGACGGCCCGGGTGAGGACCACGTACAGCCGGTGCGGCCCCCGTTCCTCCGCCGCCGCGATCGCCGCGGGCTCGGCGACGACGACATGGTCGTATTCGAGGCCCTTCACGAGATCGGCGGGGAGGACGGCCACCCGGTCCGGCTCGTCCGGGCCACCCCCGGATCCGCCCCCGAGTCCGCCCGCGGCCCCGGACCCGAGCCCGGCCGCCGCCAGTGCCGTACGCAGCCGGGCGGCGTCCCGGCGGTCCGCGATCACGGCGACCGAACCCTCCCGGGCGAGCGCGTCCCGTACCGCCGCCACCACCCCGGCGGTCAGTTCGGCCACCCGCCGGACCGTCAGTTCGCCGCCGGGCCGGGCCGACCGGGCGGGCGGTACGTCGACCCCGAGGGAGCCCAGCAGCCGGTTCGCGTACTCCAGTACGGCGCCGGGCACCCGGTATCCGGTGGTCAGCGCCGTCACCTTCGCGTCCGGGCGTCCCAGCAGGGCCAGTTGCTCCGGCCAGGAGCGGGCGGCCCAGGGGCTGGTGCCCTGGGCGAGGTCGCCGAGGACGGTCAGCGATCCGAAGGCAGTACGGCGGGCGACCGCCCGGCACTCCATCGGCGACAGGTCCTGGGCCTCGTCGACGACGACATGGCCGTAGCCGTCGGGGCGGGCCATCAGCCCGGCGAGTTCGTCCAGGAGGACGCGGTCCGCCGGGGTCCAGACCGGGGGCCGGGCCTTGCGCCGGGCCCCCGTACGGGACCGGGCCGGGGCCGAAGCCGAAGTCGAGGCCGAAGTCGGGGCCGGGGCCGGGGCCGGGGTCGGGGCCGGGCGGCGGATCGCGGCGCGCTCCGCCGGGGTGAGCGCCGGGTCCGCCGGATCGGCGAGGAACGCGGTCAGCACCTCCTCCGGCGTCGTCCTCGGCCATACCGCGTCGAGGAAGGCGCCGACCGGCCGGGACCGTTCGATCCGCCGGACCCATCCGGTGCCGCGCGGGCCCGCCCGGCGTTCGGCGGCGAGCCGGATCTCCCGTACGGCCCGGTCCCGGACCCGCTCGCGCCCGGTCTCGTAGGGCGGCTCCCCGGCCCTGACCTCCGCGACGATCCGGGTCAGCGTCTCGGCCGGGATCCGCCAGCGGTACGAGCCGTCGGGGACGACGAGCCCGGCGCCGGGACCGTCCGGGAGCGGGCCGCCGACCCGGGCGTACAGGGCGCGGCGCAGGACGTCCGCCATCCGTACGTCGTGCTTCACGACGGCGGCGGCCGGGGTGTCCTCGGCATCCGGGGTGCCGCCCGGGGCGGGGGCGGCGGCCGGGTGGCGGGTGATCTCCTCGGCGAGCGTCGACTGGCGGACCCCGGTCTCGCCGAGGGACGGCAGCACCCGCTCGATATAGCCGAGGAAGGCCCGGTTGGGGCCGATGACCAGCAGTCCGCCCCGGCGCAGCCGCCGGGGGTGGGTGTAGAGCAGGAACGCCGCCCGGTGCAGGCCGACGGCGGTCTTGCCGGTCCCGGGGGCGCCCTGGACGCAGACGGTTTCGGCGAGGCCCGAGCGGACCAGGTCGTCCTGTTCGGGCTGGATGGTGGCGGCGATATCGCGCATCGGGCCGACCCGGGGGCGCTCCAGCTCGGCCGTGACGAGCGGACTGAGCGGGCCGAGCGGCTGCCCGGCGTCGGCGGCATCGGCGGTGGCGGCGGGAGCGGGGGCGCCTTCGAGGTACTCGTCCTCGAAGCCGGTCAGTTCGGCGGAGAGACCCGTGGCGAGCGGGGCCCAGCCGTACCGGCGGCGGATCCGGACGCCGTACGCGGCCCGGGGCCCGGCCTGGTAGAAGGTGCGGGCCACCGGGGCGCGCCAGTCGATCACCAGCGGCGGCGCGGTCCCCGGGCCCGTACCGGGGCCGGATTCGGGGCCGGGGTCGGTGATCCGGCGGCGGCCCAGGTAGTAGCGCTGGCCCCGGTGGTCACCGGCGGCGGGCCCGTCGGTGAAGTCGAGCCGACCGAAGAAGAGGGGGCCGCCGGGGTCGTCGGCCAGTTCACGGGCGCGGCTGCGGAGTTCGTAGCCGAGTACCTCCGCGTCGGCGCCGGAGGCGAAGGCGTGCTCCCCGGTGACGACCCGTTCGGCGGCGTCACCGGCCATGGCGGTCAGGGCGGCCCGGCACCGGTCGTGACGGGCCCGCTCACGGTCGAGAGCCGAGTCGGGGGCGGAGTCGGAAGCGGCGGAATCGGCGGAGGCGGGGACAGCGGCGGGAGCGGGCACGGGCACGGCGGACGGCTCGGGCGGTGTCATTCCGCCGAGCCTAATACAACTCGGTTCAGTTTTTAACTCGGTTACATTTTACGGCTCCGGCGACTCGGCCCACTCCGACGGGTCCGACAGCTCCGACGGCTCCGGACGCACCGGCTCGTCCCCCGAGCCGTCCCCCAGGCCGTCCCGCAGTCGCGCGAACGCCGCGTCGACCGCCGCCAGGGCGTCCGGCCGGATCGCGGCCACGCTCTCGCCCGCCGCGATCCGCCGCCCGTTCTCCTCGGCCAGCACCCGCAGTACGGCCACGATCTGGGCCGCCGCCTGCCGGGCCCCGGGCCCCGCGCCCAGGGCCGCCGCCAGCGACTCCTCGGACCGGCACTGGTACGCGTACAACCGGGCGACCAGACCAGGAGTCCCGTACAGCAGCCGCAGAAAGGCCGGGATCTCCGGGGCGTCGCCGAGCCCGGTCACCGGATCGGACCGTTCGACGCCCGCCCGGACATGGCGGCGCAGCGCCTCCAGCGGCGGCACCCCCGCCCGGCGCGCGGCGGCCACCACCCGGGCGGGCTCGCCCTCGTGGTCGGCGAACCGGTACAGCACGAGGTCTTCCTTGGCCGGGAAGTACCGGAACAGCGTCGGCTTGGACACCCCGGCGGCGGCGGCGATCTCGGTGACCGGGACCGCGTCGAAGCCACGCTCGACGAAGAGCGCGATCGCCGTGTCCGACAGGGCCCGTCGGGTGCGCTCCTTCTTCAGCTCGCGCAGTCCGGGGGACCACTCCCCTTCGGCGCCGGACCCCGCCTCGCCGCCCTTGCCCTGCCGTTCGGCCGTCCCGGCCCCCGCCCGCGCGCCCGCGCCCGCCTGGCCCATCCGCCCGCCTCCGCACCCGTCCGCCGCAGTTCAGCGCCCCGGGCCGGGGCGGGGCCGCTCCGGGGGCGGCGGCCATCCTAAGACGTGCCGTACGGCTCCATAGGGCTCCGTACGGGTACGCGGTCCCCACACCGCGACGGACGCAAGGACCGGAGCCTCGACCGGGCCCCGCGCCCGGGTGCCGCACGGGCGCCCGGACGGGCTCAGGCGGGCGGTCCCGCGCGCCAGGCGGTCAGCGCCTCGGCGATCCACCCGACCGTGGGTATCTCCGCGAGCCCCAACGGCTCCCCGGCGCGGGCCAGTACCGTACGGACGCGCCGGGCGGCCCCCGGCGCCGCGCCGGAGCCGCCCGCGGCCGACCCCGCCGACCCGGCGGCCCCCGCCGCCCGGATGACATCCGTATAGACCGACTGCACCCGCTTGTAGTCCAGCAGCAGCGGCAGATCCCGGCGCCAGCCCCGGGCCGCGCCCGGCCGGACCGACTCCACCGCCGCCGCCCAGCGCGCCGCGACCGCCGCCTCCTGCCGGGCCGGATAGCGCATCAGATGCAAATGGGTCGCCAGGTCGTACAGCGGATCGCCGAACATCGCCAGCTCCCAGTCGATGGTCCAGAGCCGCCCGTCGGCGTCCACCACCAGATTCTCCCGGTGCAGATCGCCGTGGAGCAGACAGAACGGGCGGGTGGTGAGCGCCGCCGCCCGCGCCGCCAGCCGCCGCAGCCCCCGGTCCGTCACCCCGAGCGCCGCGAACAGCTCCCCGTACACCGGGAGATGGGCCAGATAGACCCGCTCCTCCGTGAACCGCATCAGCGATACGGCGAACGCGGCGCAGTCGCCGTCGGCGACCCACTCCTCCGCCGGGCCCAGCCGCTCCACGGCGAGAGATCGCGGGGTGATGGCCGCGAGTTCCCGGAAGAGCCGGCCGATCTGGTCCAGATGCGGCTCGGCGACCGCCGTACCCGGGCCCCGGTACGTGCCCAGGGTGGCGCCCTCGATGAACCGCTGCAGCCGTACCTCGGCCACCTCGATCGTCTCCGGAACACTGCTGACCCGCCCGGCCAGCGCGCGGACCAGGGCGCCCTCCCGGACGAAGCTGCGGAGATCGAAACGGGGTACGTCCAGGCGCGGCTCACGGCACTTCCAGCGCACCGTGCCGGCCCATCCGCTGCCTTCGGGATCGGGCAGCGGGAACACATACGTCTCGTGGTGGTACCCCTGGAGCGGGCCCTCGATCAGCGCCCCGGCGGCGCTGAGGCGGGCCGCGCGATCGCGGACTCCCGACACCGACTCGACATTCATCCGCCCCGGCCCGGTAGGAATGGGCGACCTCCTTCCGTACTCGCGTACGGCGCACTTTGATCGTGCCTGGTGGAGAGGGTGCGGGGGAAGGGCACAACGAGGCAGCCGCCGCTCGCGTTCGCGGCGTCGCCCGTGGCCTGTCCCGCGGTTCCCCGAGAACAACCACGACGGCCGCGCGGCGCTCAGGGGCGGACGAACGGCGGGAGCGCGGTCATCGCCGGGACGACCAGAGGCGCGCCCGACTCCCGGAGCAGGGCACGGCCCCCCGGCGTGGCGTGGTAGCCGCAGAACCGCATGCCCGCGGCCCGCGCCGCCTCGAAGTCCGTCACCGCGTCGCCGATCATCAGATGCGCGTCGCCCGGGATGGCGTCCGCGCGGGCCGCGCGGAGCGCCCACGGGTGGGGTTTCATCCGCCGGGCGTCGCGGGGGCGGCCGACGATCGGGCCGTCGAAGTGGGCGAGGACGCCCATCCGTTCGAGGATCCGCTCGGCGGCGCCCGCGTGGTTGTTGGTGGCGACGGCCAGTCGCCGCCCCGAGCGGTGGCAGGCGGTGATGAACTCGGCCGCGCCCGGAGTGGGTCCGGCGGTCTCCGCCGCTTCCCGCTCGTAGTGGTCGAGCAGGTCGTGGAGGGCGGCGACGGTCTTGTCCCAGCCGTCGGCGGCCCCCGCCCGTTCGCGTTCCTCCGACTCCCGGGTGTAGCCGCGCAGTACGGCGATGGGGTCGGTGCAGTCGCGGAGTCCCTCCACCACACAGCCCCGGCGTTCGGCGGTCTCCAGCATCAGCCGGGCCGCGCCGGAGGCGGGCCGGCCGCCGAAGACGTCGGCGACGGGGCCGTCGAGGTCGAGGACGACACACCGGGCGCGGTCCAGCGCTTCGTTCAGGGCTTCGTGTGTGGCTTCGTGCGGGACGGGTGCCGGTGGCTTGGAGGGCATGGCGGGCATGGCGGGGCTGTCTCGGTCTCTCGGATACGTTTCGCGGATACGGTGTCGCGGATACGGGATCTCGGCCTCGGGAACGGACGGTACGGACCCGGACCCGGCCCCGCCCCGGGGCGACGGGTGGTACGGACAGCGGCGCGCGACCTGCGTCCGCCGCCCCTGTCTAAGCGCCCCCGCCCCCGGCTCCGGGCCCGGCCCCCGAGGTCCCTCCGGTGCCGCCCGTCACGCCCGCCGGGTCGCCGTACGGTTCGTCGGCGGGCTCCTTGCCCATCAGCTGCCAGGTCGCGTCGAAGTACTTCTGCGCGGCCTGGACGATGCCGGACTGTTCGGGCGCCGAGTCACGGAAGGGGAAGAGGGAGGCCCCGGTGCCGTACGAGTCGAGGATGGTCACCGTGTCGTAGTTCGGCGGGACCCTGACCGTGCCCTCGGTCGGAGGGTAGAAGCCCTGGAGGGCCAGTCGGCGGTTGAGGATGTAGAGCTTGATCTGGAGCGAGAACGGCACCAGCCGGGTCTCGACCGACACCTCCTCGACGAAGCCGCGGTCCAGCAGTTCGTAGAGGGACGACCGGAGCAGTGTCACATGGCTCTGGAGGATGCCCCGCAGCCTGGTGCGGACCCTCGGGTCGTCGCCGCCGTCGACCGGCCGGGGCATCGCGAGGTGGGGCGAGCGGGTGTCCGGCAGCAGCAGCCGGGCGGTGATGCTGCGGGGTGGCCGGATCCGGCCCGCGACGATGCGTTCCTTCTGGTCGGAGACCCTGGTCGCGAGGGATTCGGTGGTCATCGAGCAGACGTCGAGGGTGACTTCGGGGGCCTCGAACGCCTCCGCCAGATAGGGCTCCAGGATGACCGGGGAGACCCGGTCGGAGACGAAGACGTCGGTCTCGTCCAGGCCCTCGGCCCTGAGCCCGGATTCACCCTCGCCGCCCGGCCCGCCCTTGACGAAGGTACCGCTGCCCTGGCGGGTGACGATCAGACCCTCGTCGCGGAGCATCTCCAGCGCCTGGAGGACGGTGAAGCGGGAGACGCCGTACCGCTTGGCCAGGTCGTACTGGGTGGGGAGCCGCTCGTTGGGTCCGTAGGTCTTCTTGTTGATCTCCTTGCGCAGCTTGTCGGCCACCCGCCGGTACCGGTAGGTGGCTTCCCTCGGGATCGCCCCGTCCATCGTCACAGCACAACCTTACAACCCACGGCTGTACGGAGGCAGATGGTCCGCCCGAACCGCCACCCGCCGAACCGGGTTGGGAGTTGGACTCAGCCGGACGACCGACCGAAGACAGACAACCGGATGAGTTTGCCGCCCGCCCGGCCGGGAACATTGCTCGGACAGGTCAACCAGACTAATTTGTCTGGTAGTTGAGCAACCACAGCGGAGCCCGTGACAACCCCCGGCCCCGGCGGTGTCCCCCGTCGGCGGGCCGGCCACGCGCGTACGACGGTGTACGGGTCTCGGCGCCGCCCCGGCGGGATTCAGAAGGAGTGACGGCCATGACCCTGCTCACCATCGGGATCGAACAGCTCGTGCAATGGCGGTACGGAGTCGTCGCCGCCCTCGGTTTCACCCTGCTGGTCTGGGGCGTACGGACCGAGAACGCGACCCGGACCGGGATCGGCGGGCTGCTGCTGATCGGCCCGGCCCTCTCCCCCGGCACCTGACCCCGTGACCGGACCGACGGACCATCCAGCCGCCGGACCGACGGACGGCCGCACCGGCGGGTACCGGACCGCCACGACACGGGTTCGTCCGGACAACTTCGGAAAGTTGTCCGGACGAACCCGATGACCTGCGGGAACCTCAGAAGACGTCCGGGCACCACGGGCGGCGGGCGGTCCGGAACAGCCGCTCCGCCACCGCCGCCGCGCCCGGGCGCTCCTCCCGGACCGCGCCCAGGGCGGTCAGCCGTACCGGCGACGCGTCGCCCAGATAGAGGGAGCCCAGCTCACGGATGTCGAGGGTCAGTTCGGCGGCGTCCCCGGTCGGGACGCAGCTCGCCCCGTCGGGACCGGCCTCCAGCCGGAACCGGCCCTCGGCCAGGCCGAGTCCGTCGGTCACGCCGAGGACCAGGGAGCCCTCGCCCTCGTACGTCCGCCCCTCCAGCGCCCGGGTGACATCGAGGATCCGCAGCCAGAGGAAGTCCGCCTGGGTCTGGATCCTGGCGGCCCGCGGGTCCGGCAGCAGGTCCGGGAAGAGGTCGTCGGGGGCGCGCTCCCCCGAACGCACCCGGCTCGCCCAGTCCAGGGAGCAGACGTACTCCCACAGCGCCCGCTCGGCCGCCGTGGAGACCGTGAACAACTGCTGCACGGTGACCGTGTTGTCCGGCTGCTTGGCGTCGTCCCACTTGCGGTCGGAGGTGTAGGCGGCCAGGCCCTCCAGCTCCCCGGAGGCCGAGCGGTACGCCGCCCAGAACGGTTCGGTCCACGGCATGCTCGGTACCTGGATCTCGCCGGTGGCCAGCTTCCACCACCGCTCGTCGCGGGAGACCGCGCCCGGCTGCCCGGCGAGGAAGCGGCCGTACAGCTCGGGGGCGGTCTTGCGGACCTCTTCCAGCGGTACGAGATCGATCCGGCCGCCGTCCCGGGGGCCGGACCAGCGGCCGTCGAGTCCGGTCCTGGCCAGTTCGGCGGTCCACGCCGTGGCCTTGGTGGCGGGCCCGTAGCCGAACCGGCCGTAGATCAGGTATTCGGCGGCTATCAGCGTCGAGACCGGGGTGCCCGCCTCCTTGGCGGCGGCCAGGTCGGCCGTCATCATCCGGCTGAGCAGCCCCCGGCGGCGATGGGTCGGCGAGACGGTGACATTGGTGACCGCGTGCGACGGCAGGGTGCCGCCGGGAACCGCCAGCGTCTGGGGGAAGGAGCGGTACGTGGCGACGAACCGGCCGTCGTCCAGCGCGCCGGTCGTCCGGGCCAGGTCGACTCCGCCCCGGCGGCCCTCGATCTCGGCCTCCGCCGCCGACGGGGTGGAGAGGAAGCCGACGCCGACCGCCCTGATCCAGTCGGGGAACTCGTCCTCGGTGACGTTGCGGATCTCGATGCCGTCGCCCCGCCCGGAGGCGGCGGCGGTGGCGGTGGACGGGATGGTGTCGGTGGTGGGGGTGGGGGGTGTCGTGGCGTCGTCAGGGGTCATGCCTTCACGCTAGGCACAGCCCCTCAGAAAGTCGCCTCGATTTCTCCGACCTCGACGCCGCCGCCCAGCAGCGGCGCCCGGCGGATCCGCTCGACCACCGGCCCCGTCACGCCCATCAGCTCCAGGGCCCGGCCCAGGACGGGGCCGAGCGCCCGGGACGCCCCGTCGTCGATCTTGAAGGCGAGGGCCCGGCCGTCCGCGAGGGCCACGGCCTGGACTGCCTCGGCACCCATCTTCGACAGCGCCCCCGGTACTTCCCGCATCAGCCAGGTGTCGGCCCGCCGGGTGCCCGCCACATACTCCGGGTGGGCCCGCATCGCGTCCGCGACCCGCCGCCCGGCCGTGCCCTCGTCGGCCATGACGAGGGAGCGGAAGGAGCGGGCCAGGCCGGTCAGGCTGACCGCCATCAGCGGCGCCCCGCAGCCGTCGGTGCCGACGGCCGCGACGGGCTCGCCCGCGGCCTCCTCCACGGCCTCCCGGACCAGCCGCTGGATCGGGTGGTCCGGGTCGAGGTAGCTCGCCCGGTCCCAGCCGTTGAGGCCGCAGGCGGCGAGCCAGGCCGTGTGCTTGCCGGAGCAGTTCATGGTGATCGGCTCGCGGACCCGCCCGGCGGCGAGATAGCTCTCCGCCTCCCGGGGGTCCAGCGGCAGGTCGGGCGGGGTGAGCAGCTCGTCGGGCGCGATGTCGTACTCGGCGAGCATCCGCCGGACCAGCGCCAGGTGGAAGTCCTCGCCGGAGTGGCTGGCGGCGGCCACCGCGAGCCGCTCGCCGGAGAGGTCGAGCCCGGCCCTCAGGGTGGCCACGGCCTGCATGGGCTTGCCCGTGGAGCGGGGGAAGACGGGGGCGGTGACATCGCCGAGCGCCGTCTCGACCGTGCCGTCCGGGGCCAGCACGACGAGGGAGCCGCGGTGCCGTCCCTCCACGAACCCGGACCTTACGATTTCGGCCAGTACCGGCGATACGGTCCCGGAGCCACCGGCCCCGGGGGATATCCGGGGGACGGGGGAAACGGGGCTGGTACTCATCGCGGGGTGGCCTTCCGATGCGGTGGGGAAACCCGCCGCCGGAGGGATCGCCTCAGGTCAGCAGGTCGTCTACTTGTGCCTCGCCTTCACGGTACCTGCGGGCGATCTCGGCACCGCAATCGTCGGCTGTACGTTGCAACAATTGTCGCCGCAGGGATACCCGCCGCTCATATCCGGCCAGCTTCCCCATCGCGGCCGCCAGCTCGTCGTCGGTCCGCGCCCCCAGGTCGGACAGCTCGACGTCGGCGAGCATGTCGGCCGCGAGCCGCCGGTACTCCTCGCGGTGCGGGGTCGACACCGTCACATGGCGGGCCGAGGTGCGGTGGGCGGACGGGGCGTCGGCGAGGATCTCCGGGAGCCGGTCCACGACCCCCGGGTCCCGGCCCTCGTCCCGGCCACCGGGGTCGCGGTCGGCACCGTCCGCCGGGCCGCCGGGCGGCGGCCGGTGGCCGGTACGGCGGGCCACCTCGGCCCGGATGATGTCGATCCGCCCGTGCAGCAGCCGGCGGATGTAACTGAGGTCGGCCTCGTCGCGCTGCGAGCCCCGGAGCAGGGTCCGCAGCTCCGGCAGCCGCAGGGCGGACAGCTCGTACCGAGGGGGGTCGGGGAAGAGGTCGGCGGTCCGGCACTCCACCGCCTCGCGCTGCTGCGGCGGCCGGGCGGGACCGGCGCGGCCCGGGAGCTGCGGCGGGGGGTCGGAGTGGGGTGCGGGGCCGGTGGGCCCGGCCGGGTCGGCCGTCGTGTGCCCGGTGCCCGAAGTGCTCATAGTGGTCGTTCCGTCCCCTCAACCGGCGCGGAGGTCTCCCCCGGTCCCCGGAAGGCCGGGGCGGGGGCCGCGCCGCCTTGGTGCATCGTGCCATTGGGGAACCGTTCCACGCAGGTGCTCTGCACCCGTTCAGCCCCGATAGGTTGGGCTGTATGCGTGCGGTGGTACAGCGGGTCGACGGCGCGAGCGTCGACGTGACGGACGAGTCGGGGACCAGGACGGTCGGGGAGATCGTCGGCGAGGGGTTGTGCGTCCTGGTGGGCGTCACCCACGACGACACCCCCGCCCAGGCGGAGCGGCTGGCCAGGAAACTGTGGTCGCTGCGGATCCTCACGGACGAGCGGTCCTGCTCCGACGTGGGCGCGCCGCTGCTGGTGATCTCCCAGTTCACCCTCTACGGCGACGCCCGCAAGGGCCGCCGCCCCACCTGGAACGCGGCGGCCCCGGGGCCGGTCGCCGAACCCCTCGTGGACGAGGTGGTGGCCCGGCTGCGGGAGCTGGGGGCTCGGGTGGAGACGGGCCGGTTCGGCGCGAGTATGCGGGTGTCGCTGACGAACCAGGGCCCGTTCACGGTGCTGCTGGAGGTCTGAGCCGTAGGGCCCGTACGGCTCCGGAGTCGTACGGGCTCGGCGGGGGCGGACGGGCCCGGAACCGTACGGGCTACGGCTCGACCACGGTCTCCTGGGCCGCCGCCGTGTCCCCGGCCATCAGCTCGGCGTCGACCGGTACGTTCCGCTTCACCAGCGCCAGGGCGATCGGCCCCAGCTCGTGGTGGCGGGCCGAGGTGGTGACGAAGCCCAGCTTGCGGCCGTCCTCGCCGTCCGATGCGAGCCGGACCGGGGTACCGGGCCCGGGCAGATGGACATCGCTGCCGTCGAGGTGGAGGAAGACCAGCCGGCGCGGGGGCTTGCCCAGGTTCTGCACCCGGGCGACGGTCTCCTGCCCCCGGTAGCAGCCCTTCTGGAGGTGGACGGCCGAGCCGATCAGCCCCAGCTCGTGCGGAATGGTGCGGTGGTCGGTCTCGAAGCCGAGCCGGGGGCGGTGGGCCTCGACCCGCAGCGCCTCGTAGGCCAGGATCCCGGCGAGCGGCCCGTTGGCGTCGGCGTACGGCTCCAGCTCGGCCCGGGGCAGGAAGAGGTCCCGGCCGTACGGGGTCTCGCGGACGACGGCGCCGTCCGGGACGGGGGCGATGGAGCCCGCGGGCAGATGGACCACGGCGTACTCGTCGGTCCGGTCCGCGACCTCGACCCGGTAGAAGAAGACCATCGACTCCAGATAGGCGATCAGCTCGCCCCGGGTGCCGGGCTCGACATGGGCCCAGACGGTCTCGCCGTCGTCGACCAGGTAGAGCGCGTGCTCGATGTGCCCGTTGGAGGAGAGGATCAGCGCCTCGGTGGCCTGCCCGGGGGGCAGGTCCGTGACGTGCTGGGTGATCAGCAGATGCAGCCAGCTCAGCCGGTCCGGGCCGGTGACGGCGACGACACCCCGGTGGGAGAGGTCGACCAGGCCGGTGCCGTCGGCGAGGGCGGCTTGTTCACGGAAGAGGTCGCCGTAGTGCGCGGCCACGCCTTCGTCGGCCCCTTCGGCGGCGACGGCGCCGGGACGGGACAGCAGGGGGCTGGAGGGAGCCTTCGGGGTCTTCACATCGGCCATGGGAAAAGCCTACGACCCTACGGACGAAGACCCGGGGTCGCGGCCACCGAACCGGCCGCCGGATCGGTCTCCGGGCCTGCCGCCGGGCCTGCTCGCCAGCGGTGCGGGAGCCGGTGGGGGCCGGTGCGGGGCCCGGTCAGGAGCGCTTCCCGGCGCCCTTCGGCTTCGCCCGGGCGGCCCCCGCGCCGTCGCTCCCGTTCGCGCTCTCGCTCTCGCTCTCGCTCTCGCCGGACGATTCCGCGCCGGTCTCCTTCGCCGCCGTACAGGACCCGCAGCGGCCGAAGATCGCGAAGTGTTTGAGATCGGTGTCGAACCCGAACTCGCTCCGGAGCTTGGCGGCGAAATCGGCCGCGACACCGGCGTCGGGGGCGATGACCTCGGCACAGTCCCGGCAGACCAGATGGAGATGGTGGTGCCGGTCGGCGAGATGGTAGGCGGGGGCGCCGTGGCCGAGATGGGCGTGGGAGACCAGCCCCAGCTCCTCCAGCAGCTCCAGGGTCCGGTAGACGGTGGAGATGTTCACCCCGGACGCGGTCTTCCGCACCTCGCACAGGATGGCGTCCGGTGTGGCGTGCTTCAGTGTGCCGACAGCCTCCAGCACCAGCTGTCGCTGCGGAGTCAGCCGGTAGCCGCGCTTGCGCAGATCGCTCTGCCAGTCGGTGGTCACCACCCTCCCAGTGTAGGGACGGCGGCGGCGATCACCGGGCCGCCGACCGGGATCCGGTCACGGCCGGGGCCGTACCGGCCGGAAGGCGTCCTACTTGAAGAAGGCGATGCCGTCGTCGGGGAGGTCGCCCAGGTTCTTCGCCCAGTCGGCGACCTCTTCCGGGGTGACCGTCTTCTTCAGATGCGCCGACATGTACGGCCGCAGCGGCACCTCGGGGGTGGCCTTCTCGCCCACCCACATCAGGTCGCCCTTCACATAGCCGTAGAGCCGCTTGCCGCCGCTGTACGGGCCGGACGCGGCGGTCCGCGCGACCGCGTCCGTCGCCAGGTCGATCTGCGGCTTCTTGTCGGCCAGCTCGCCGTACCAGATCTCCACGACGCCCTGGTCCCGGACCATCACGACCTCGACCTTGCGGTCCTTGTCGATCCGCCAGTAGCCGTGCTCGCTCTCCAGCGGCCGGACCTTGTTGCCCTCGGCGTCCAGCACCCAGCTGTGCGAGGAGTACTCGACGAAGTCCCGGCCGTCGTGGGAGAAGGTGACCGACTGGCCGAAGTTGCACTTCTCCGAGCCCGGGAAGTCGGAGACGCCCGCGCCCTCCCAGGTACCGAGGAGGAAGGCGAGGGGGACGAGGTCCGGGTTGAGGTCGGACGGGATCTCGATCATGAGCGGCTATCCGTGGTGGGAGCGGGTGTTCCGGAAGGGGGCGGGGTCGGTCAGCGCTGACCCTGGTACAGCTTCTTCACGGCCAGCACGGCGAAGGCGGTGACGCCGACGCAGACCAGGACCAGAAGGGCCTCGAAGAATGCAATAAGCACGGAGTGCTCCTCGTTCGAGCGTGAGCGAATACGGCGGACCTACCGCGCCCCAGCCTAATGGGTCGGGCTCCGGCGGCCCCTGCGCGGGGCCCGTCCGGGTGGACCGGCGCCGCCCGGTGCCTCGTCCCGGGCGGCGCGTCGGGCGGCCGACCGGGCGTACGACCGGTCACCGGACCGGACGCCCGGCCGTACGCCGCCCCGGGCCTCAGCCCAGGAGCTGGTTCTGGAGGACCAGCGCCTGGTGGAAGGGGACGGCCGCGACCCCGGCCGCGCGCTCCTGGCGGACGAAGGCGACCGTGTCGCCCGCCAGGACGTACGCCTGCCGGACCCGGGGCCGCGCGGCTTCCTGCTCCCGGTAGGCGAACGCCTCGGTGCCCTCGGGACCCGCCGTGGCCTCCCACGCCGGATCGGCCTCCAGGGCGACCCCGCCCGAGAGCGGCCGGCCGGGCTCCGCGCCCGCCAGCAGCCGCGAACCGAGGAACCAGTCGGCGGCCCCTCCGGTGGGGAACCGCAGCAGATGGATCCGGGTCACCGTGCCGTCCGGCATCCGCCAGCCCCGGGCCGCGATATGCCGTACGCCCGTCTCGCGGAGCGCCAGCGTCACCTCCGCCCGCTCGTCGGGCGCGTACTCGGCGGCGTACCGCTGGGGCGTGATCCAGCCACCGGCCTGTCGCGGGTCGACGGCGGCGCCCTTCGGGGCGGGCAGCAGAAGGTCCCGTACGTCCGCGTGGTGGACGTTGTACTGGTTGTCGGGGTGGTACGGCCCCGGGACGCCCTCGGGGAGGGCGGGCAGGGCGAGGCGCGGATACTCCCACCGGCCGTCCGACCGGGTGGCGAGACCGGGCAGGTCCTCCCGGTCGGCGGCGGCGACGGCGACGGCGCTGCCCGCGCCGAACACGGCGAGGACGAGCCCGGCGACGGCCCACCGCGCGGCGGCGGACAGCCGCCGGGACGGCGGGGCGGGAACGGGCCCGGTGGCCTCGGCCGGGGCAACGGGTCCGGCGGCCTCGGCGGAGGCAACGGGCTCGGTCGGGGCAACAGGCCCAACGGCCCCGGTGGCCTCGGCGGAGGCAAGGGGCTCGGCGGCCTCAGCGGGCTCGGCCGGAGCAACGGGCTCGGTCGCCTCAGCGGGCTTCGCGGTGTCGGTCATGTGTTCTTCCCCGGTGAGGCGATCAGTTCCAGTTGGTGCCGCAGGACTTCGGTCACGGCGGTGTTCTCCCCGACGTCCTCCGCGCCGTAGGCGGAGACGAAGACCAGCAGGCCGCCCCGTTGGGCGGCGCACATGACGCCGTGCAGATCCTCCGGCGCCGGGTCCTCCACCAAGGGACCCGCGTGGCAGACCGCGTTCCCCAGCCCCGGGCCGAGCCGCTTCTCGGTCAGGGGCTGCCGCTTCATGGCGTCGACCCTGACCTTGTGCAGCAGTTCGGCCCGGCCGGGGTCCGCGAGCCGGACGAGACTCACGTCGATGACGACGCCGTCGTTCACGGACATGAACGAGCGGGAAGCGAGCCCCAGGACCCCTGCGGCCGGTATCCGCTTCTCGTAGTCCCGGCGGGCCTGTCCGGAGAGCCGGGCGCCCTCCGCGAGCATCCGGGCCTCGGCCTGCTCCTCGTTCAGTTCGGTGGCCGGTTCGGCCGGATCCGGCTGGGGGCCTTCGACGAAACCGACGGGCACCGGCAGCAGCAGCTTGCCGAGGGGCCCGGTCGGCGCCGGGGCGGAGCCGGGCTTCTGGTGCGCCGACGAGGCGGGCAGCTGCCCCCACAGCGGGGTGGGGACCGTGCGGTCGGCGGAGCCCGCGGTGTCCGCCGTGTACGCCACGGTCCCGCCGAGTACGGCGACGACGAGCCCGGCGGTCAGCAGGGTCCGCTTCCGGTTCCGGAAGGTGGTCACAGGCGCTCCAGCTGTCGTTCGGCGAGGCCGCGGATGAACGCCGCGGGGACGGGGGACTCGCTCTCCACCTCGATGTGGACGGCGATGTCGCCGACGTAGCCGACGGCGGACGCCGCGTGGGTGTCGACCCAGTCGCCGGGGCCCAGCACGTAGTACTTGCCGTCGCCGGTACCGCGCAGCGGACGGCCGTCGTTCAGCTCGTTCAGCTCCTCACGGAAGCCCGAGGTGTAGGCCGTCGCCCCCAGGTGCTCCCGGAACTGGAGCAGGGAGACCTCGACGAACCGCCCGTCGGCATCGATCCAGGAGCGGTGCGCGATCCGGCGTACGCCGTTGTGGAGCAGCCCGCCGAAGACATACCGCGGATCACCGAACCGGTCGGCGTACTCCATGGCCGTCAGCCAGCCGTCCCGGGTCGCCAGCGCCGTCCGGCCCGAGGTCTTGCCCGGCTTCGGCAGCAGCAGCCGGGTGAGATCGCCCTCGGTGGTGACCCGGCGGCCTTCAGCGGCGGCCGGGAGACCGCCCCCGGCAGCGGCTTCGGGGGGTACGCGAGCCCCGGCGCGCTGAGCGCCGGAAGCGGGGCGGGTTCCCGGCCCGCCTGGACCGTGTAGCCGACCGCCGTACCCACGGCCGTACCCAGGACGGCCGCGACCGCGACGAGGACCGTCGTCGCCCGCGTCCTCGACCGGCCCCCGGCCGCCGCTCCCGGCACTTCCGTCACTTCCGGCGCGCCCGGTCTTCCGGACGGCGCGCCGCCTTCCTCGTACTCCACGAACCCCCCAGGGCCATCGCTGTGCGTCAGGTGCCGAGGTATAGCGGAGAAATCCCGCCAACGTCATACGGATTCGGCCCGGACTACAGTTCCGGCATGGCCAAGAAGCTCGTGATCAAGGTAACCGCCGGTGCCGACGCGCCCGAGCGGTGCTCGCAGGCGTTCACCGTCGCCGCCGTCGCCGCCGCCAGCGGGGTCGAGGTCTCCCTCTGGCTGACCGGGGAATCGGCGTGGTTCGCGCTGCCCGGGAAGGCCGCCGAGTTCGAGCTGCCGCACGCGGCGCCGCTGCCGGAGCTGATCGACGCGGTGCTGGCGGCGGGGGGTGTGACCTTGTGCACACAGTGTGCGGCGCGGCGTGATATCACCGAGAAGGACGTGCTGGAGGGCGTACGGATCGCGGGGGCGCAGGTCTTCGTACAAGAAGCGATGGGCGACGGCGTACAGGCCCTCGTCTACTGAGAGTCCCCGCCCCGATGCCGGGAGCGGGGGTCAGTTCGGGCCGTCGTCGCCGTGTTCCTCGCGGCGGCGGCGCTCCCGTTCGGCCGCGGAGTCGCCGGGGCGGCGTTTGCCGTCGAGTTCGTCCCACCACTCGTCGGACTGGGGATCGCCGGAGGGGTCGTCCCACCAGCGGTCGTCGGGACCCCGGCGGTTGGCGATCATCGCCGCGATCGGCGGGATGACCATGGCCACCACGCACATCCCGACGGCGACCGGGACGGACCAGAGGCGTACGAAGGCCCAGGCGGATACGAAGAGGACCAGACATCCGCCCATGAGCAGGAAATAGGCGCGTCGCCGCCGTGCGTACACAACTCAAGGGTACGGCGGACGGGCCCGTCGGGACCGGAACCGTACGCCCGGAAAAAGGCCGGAGGGCCGCACCCGGACCCAGTGGCGTCCAACCCCTGGGGTGCGGCCCTCCGGCACGCCTGCCGCCGTGTGGCGTACGGCGTGGCGTACGTCAGACGGCGATGGCGACCTCCGCCAGGCCGCCCTGCTGGGCGACGACGGTACGGTCCGCGGTGCCGCCGGGCACCAGGGCGCGTACGGTCCACGTGCCCTCGGCCGCGTAGAAGCGGAACTGGCCCGTGGCCGAGGTCGGGACCTCGGCGGTGAACTCGCCGGTCGAGTCCAGCAGCCGGACGTAACCGGTGACGGGCTCGCCGTCGCGGGTCACCTGGCCCTGGATGGTGGTCTCACCGGGCTTGATCGTCGAGGCGTCGGGCCCTCCGGCCTTGGCTCCACACATAACAGCTCTCCTACTGATCCTGCTGACGTACGGTCTGTTGTCCGCCGGGGTGTCGGCCCGGGCGGATTACTTGGCGGCGCCCAGCTCGATCGGCACGCCGACGAGGGAGCCGTACTCGGTCCACGAGCCGTCGTAGTTCTTGACGTTCTCCACACCCAGCAGCTCGTGCAGGACGAACCAGGTCAGGGCGGAGCGCTCACCGATGCGGCAGTAGGCGATGGTGTCCTTCGCCAGGTCGACCTGCTCGTCGGTGTAGAGCGCCTTCAGCTGCTCGTCCGACTTGAAGGTGCCGTCGTCGTTGGCGTTCTTGGACCACGGGATGTTGCGGGCGCTCGGCACGTGGCCGGGGCGCTGCGACTGCTCCTGCGGCAGGTGCGCCGGGGCGAGCAGCTTGCCGCTGAACTCGTCGGGGGAGCGCACGTCGACCAGGTTCTGGGTGCCGATCGCGGAGACGACGTCGTCCCGGAAGGCGCGGATGGCGGTGTTCTGCGCCTGCGCCTTGTACTCGGTGGCCGCGCGGTCGGGCACCTGGGAGCCGTCGACCAGGTCGCGGGAGTCCAGCTCCCACTTCTTGCGGCCGCCGTCGAGGAGCTTGACGTCCTGGTGGCCGTAGAGCTTGAAGTACCAGTAGGCGTACGAGGCGAACCAGTTGTTGTTGCCGCCGTAGAGGACGACCGTGGTGTCGTTGGCGATCCCCTTCGCCGACAGCAGGCGCTCGAAGCCGTCCTGGTCGATGAAGTCACGCCGGACCGGGTCCTGGAGGTCCTTCGTCCAGTCGATCCGGATGGCGTTCCGGATGTGGTTCTTGTCGTACGCCGACGTGTCCTCGTCGACCTCCACGATCGCGACCTTCGGGTCGTCGAGGTGGGCCTCGACCCAGTCGGCGTCTACGAGGACGTCGCTGCGGCTCATGTTCCTTCTCCTCCGGGGCAGTTGCGGCGGTGTGGTGCCAAGGTGGCCCGGGCATCGCGCTGTGGTGCGGTGGCCGGTCGGTGATGCGGTGGACTGTGCGGTGCGTTGTGCGGCGTACCAGTGGCCGGCGAACGGCGGTCGGGCCTTGCGGGGTGCTCTCCCGGGGCTGCGATGCCCGGCGACGGGCGCCGGGCGGCGTACGACGGTCGGTGGAACGGGCGCGGTACGGGGACCGCACAGTCGGCGGCGGCCCTGATCGGCGGTTCAGCGGTCGAAGGGCCAGGGGCGCGGAAGCGGGCTCCCGCTCAGACGGCGCGACAGAGCATGGCGGCGACGCGGCACAGGTCTACTGCCCGCCGCTTCGTGAGGTCCGCCTGTCGCTGCTTCATGCGTCCGATCGTAGGGACGACTCGGCCGGGATGTCACCGGTGTGTCGCATATTGAGACTCGATCGTCCGCCATGCGGAATTTGCCAAGGTCATCCGAGGTGGCGGAGGTCGGCGGCCGACCGCCCCGACAGCCGGTGTCCGCCCGCCGGTCAGACGTGTCTCACCATGCGGCCCGGCGGGCGGGCTTCTGTAGTGGACGTTCTATCCAGCGCCTGTATCGTGGTCCGGATGAAGACCAGGGCCCGGCACGACGCGACGACGGACACGACCCCCGCTCCCGGTTCCTCCGGCGCGGCCGGGGAGCCGGAGGCGCCCGGGACGCGGGAGCGGATCATCCGCGCGGCGTCCCTGCTGATGCAGCGGCAGGGGTACGACGCCACGGCGATCAAGCAGATCTCCCAGGAGGCGGCGGCCACCCTCGGCTCCGTCTACCACTTCTTCCCCGGCGGCAAACAAGAGCTGGCGGTGGCGGCCGTCCGGCGCGGCGACGACGAGTTCGCGGAGATCCTCGCCGAGATGCTCGACGCGGAGGACGACCCGGCGGCGGCGATCGTCGCACTCACCGCGAGCCTCGCCGACGGACTCGCCGCCTCCGACTGGGCCGACGGCTGCCCCGTCACCGCGACGGCCCTCGGCACGGCGGGCCGGCTCCCCGACATCCGCGACGCGGCCGACGCGGCGTTCGAACGGTGGCAGGGCCTGGTCGCCGCGAAGCTCAAGGCGGCGGGGGTCGCGGACGGGGAGGCGGACGACCTGGCGTGCACGGTGATCAGCACGCTGGAGGGGGCGGAGTTCGCGTCCCAGGTGGCCCGCAGCGCCCGCCCGCTCCACGTGGCGGGCCGCCACCTGGCCCGCCTCATCACCCTGACCCTCCCGTCGGCGCCGGACGCCTGATCCCCACTCCTCAAGACCGATGCCCGGGAGGGGCTTTCAGGGGCGCGGGAACTGCGCGACCAGCCACGCACGGTCCGCAGACCGACGCCTGCCCCCGTTGGCAGACGCGACCGCCCCTTGGGGTACGGCAACGCGCCGTAGGGCGTGATGTGGTGTTCCGGCTCACCGTCGCCGGTGGTTGCTCGCGCAGTTCCTCCCCCTATGCCTTCGGCAATGGGGGGACCCCCAGCGCCTTGGCCCTCCACGTGAGGCCCACAACCCCGGATCTCGCCCAGCAGCCTGATGTTGTCGGCGGTCCGCACCACCGCCGTGGCTGGTCGCGCAGTTCCCCGCGCCCCCAAAAGCCTCTCCCCGGCCCCGCCCCTGAGTAAGAGGGCCCGTCTCTCTCCGAGGGCGGCGAGAGGGGCAACCAGAGGCTCGGGGAACTGCGAGACAAGCCACGGACGGGCCGCGGACCGCGAACAACACCAGGGCGCCGGGCGGAACCCGGTTGTCGGGGTGCGGTCAGCCGATCAGGGAGACGTCGCGGCCCTGGCCCTTGAAGTGCAGGCCCTGCTCCGTCGCCGACACCTGGTCCAGCTTCAGCGGCGTCGGCAGGCCCTCCAGGGTGAGGTCGTAGTCGAGTACGTCACGGAGGAGTCCGTGCAGCCCGGGGATGGGGATCCCGCCGGGCAGGCTCTCCGCGGTGAGCCGTACCGTCTTCCCGTCCACCAGCTGGACCTTGCTGTACACGGTCACTTCCTGGTTGAGCAGGTCCCCGAGTCCGCTGCCGCCGCTCGACCGGTCGGACCCCTTGAGCAGGTCCATCAGCGGCCCGACGACCTTGACCTGTCCCTGCGCGGCCCGTTCGGGGCCCGCGTAGGCGATGGTGGCGCCCTGGGGGGCGGCCCGGGTGAGGTCCTCGTACGTCACCCGGCCGGAGCCGTCGGCCGTACCCGCGACGGCGGACGAGAAGTTGCTGTCGAACTTCACATCGGCCAGCTCCGCCTTGACCTCGGTGATCTTCACCGGGCGCCCGTCGGCGGTGGCCTCGACACCCTTCAGGCTGACCTCGACCTCGTCCAGGCTCTTCCCGGCGACCTGGGTCAGGAAGGGAAAGCCGTTGATGGAGACGTCGGGTGTCTTCGAGAGCCCCTGGCTGGTGCGGACCTTGTCCGCGACCTCGGACTCGGCGTAATTCACGGCGATACGGTCGGCGGCGACGAACAGACCGCCGAGGACGACCGCCGTGATCAGGGATATTCGTAGCGCGCGCATGATCCGGTGCCCCCTCCTCATGATCCGGCTGACACCGGCTGATGGCTGACGGCCCGGGCGTTCAGGGCCTGTTAGTGATCGACGTACGGCCGTGAGGGATGGTTCCGGCGGGAGAGGTGGTACGGCTCACCTCTCCCGCCGGCTCACCTCTCCCGCCGGACCGCGATTTCAGGCCAGGACGCGCCCGACGAGGTAGACCCCGGGCGCCGCGAGCGCCAGCGGCAGGGCGACACCGGCGGTGAAGTGGACGAACCGCGACGGGTAGTCGTAGCTGGCGACCCGCAGGCCCACCAGGGCGAGCAGCCCGGCCGCGGCGCCGAGGACGATGGCCTTGACGCCGTAGTCGGTCAGCGCGCCCGCGGCGGCACCGGCACCGGCGGCGGCCAGTACGGCGAGCGCCCCGGGGTCGGCCCACGGCGTCGGCAGGGCCCGGACGAAGGTCGCGGCGGCGACCGCGATCCCGCCGACGATCACCGCGTCGGGCGCGGCGGCCAGATAGCCGGTGGCGACGATGGTGAACGCGGCGGCCGCCACGGTCGCCATCAGGCCGTACATCCGCTCGTCCGGGGAGGCGTGGCTGCGCAGCTGGAGGACGACGGTGATCAGGACCCAGGCCCCGAGGGTGCCGAGGATCGCGGCGGGCCCGTCGTCGCGCCCGGCGGCCAGCAGTACGCCGTCGGCGACGAGGCCGCCCGCGAAGGCGAGGGCGATGCCCTGGCGCGCGGGCCACATCCCGTTGAGCCGGAACCAGCCCGCGGCGGTGACGGCCTGGAGCAGTACGAGCGGGATCAGCAGTCCGTACGGGCCGAGGGCGGCGCCCCCGGCGAGCAGCAGTCCGAGTCCGGCGGTGAGCGCGGCGGGCTGGATCCCGGGCGCGATGATCGGCGACCGGCCTTCGGCCCTGGCGCGCTGGGCGTCGGTGATCCGGGCGTTGCCGGTGGTGGTGGGCGCGCTGTAGCCGGTGGTGTCGGCGGCGCGCGCGCCGGGCGCGGCGGCCGGGGGTACGGCTCCGGGCGCCTCGGGCGGCAGGGGGTACGCCCCGCCGCCCTGCCGGGGGCCGGGCGCGTTGCCGGGGACGGGACGCAGCAGCGCCGTCTGTTCGGCGGCGGCTTCCGGCCCGGGGGCGTGCGCGGGCGCGTTCCCCGGCGGGGTCGCGGGGGTGTTCGTCGTGGGGGCGTTCGTCGCGGGCGGGTTCGCGCCCCGGCGCCGGGCCCGCCGACCACCACCGGGCGGCGGCGTGGGCGCGGATGCGGGAGCGGGCGCGACGGAGCCGTACGCCTGGCCGCCCGGCATGGGCTGGGGCGCGCCGGGACCGCCGTGGCCGCCGGTCACGGGCGGAAGATAGGCCGTCTGCTCGGCGGCCGAACCGGGACCACCGGGCGCCCCGGGGCCGGAGCCGTACGCCTGGCCACCGGGCATCGGCTGCTGTCCGGGGCCGCCGGGACCACCGGGCACGGGCGGCAGATACGCCGTCTGCTCGGCGGCCGACCCGGGACCACCGGGCGCACCGGGGCCAGTGCCGTACGCCTGGCCACCGGGCGTCGGCGGCGCGTACGGCGCCTGCCCCGCGGGTGCGCCGGGCGTGCCGGGATGGAAGACGTATCCCTGGCCACCGGGCATCGGCTGCTGTCCGGGGCCGCCGGGACCGCCGGGCACGGGCGGGAGATACGCCGTCTGCTCGGCAGCGGACCCGGGACCACCGGGACCACCGAAACCAGGGCCGGGGCCGGGGCCGCCCGGGATCGGGGGAAGATACGCGGTCTGCTCGGCGGCGGACCCGGGGCCGCCGGGAGCGGCGGGACCACCGAAGCCGGAGCCCTGCGGCGCGTAGGGGGCCTGTCCGGTGGACGGACCGGGCGCACCCGGTCCGCCGGGGCCACCGGGCACGGGCGGCAGATAGGCCGTCTGCTCGGCGGCCGACCCGGGACCACCGGGACCACCGAAACCAGGGCCGGGGTCGGCGGGGACGGGCGGCAGATACGCGGTCTCCGCCGCGGCCGACGACGGCGGCTGCGGATAGCCGTAGGAGGGTGCCGGGCCCGCGGGCGGTACGGGGGGCAGGTAGGCCGTCTCCTCGGCGGGGCCCGTACCGAAACCGGGCACACCGTCTCCGGGGCCGTACCCCTGCATCGGACCCGGACCCGGACCCGGACCATTCGGACCGGCACCCGGAACCGGCGGCAGATACGCCGTCTGCTCCGCCGGGCCCGCCCCGGCCGGTCCGCCCGGTCCGGCCGGGGGCAGACCCGGCTGGTACTGGGTGTCCCAGGTGTCGCCCTGCCAGGTCTGCGCGGGCTGCTGCGGCTGCGCGGGCTGCGGATATCCGTAGGAGGGCGCCTCCTCCGGCTCAGGCCGCCGGTGCGGATCGTACGGATCGTACGGGTAGTGCTGATCGCTGCTCATACTCTCCGGATCACCCTCCTGCGAACGGCGGCAGCACCTCGACCGTGCCGCCTTCCGCAAGCCGTACGGTCTCATGGTCACGTGTGCCGACGGGGTCGCCGTCGACGAGGAACGAGCAGCGCTTCAGGACCCGCGACAGCTCGCCCGGGTGGCGCTCGCGGACCGCGTCCAGCGCCTCGGCCAGCGTCCCGGCCGCGTACGGCTCCTCCGCCACCCCGGCGGCGGCCCTCGCCGCCGCCCAGTAGCGGATGGTTCCGGCGGGCATGCGCCGCTCCCCTCGTCCCTCGGTCGTCTCTGCCATCTCAGCCAACCCGGCCAACCCGGCCAACTCTGTGTATCCCTCGTCCGCGCCGCGCGCCCGCCCGGGGCGCGCGCGTCGCACGGTTCTCCATCATGAGCCATCCGAGGGGGCCGCACGGTCCGCCAGCCAGCCCGCGAGGCGCTCCAGCAGCGGGCCGGGGGCGGCGTTCTCGGCGTGGCCCATGCCCGGTTCCAGCCACAGCTCGGCCGGTCCGGCGGCGGCGAGCGACCTGGGGTGGTCGAGCGGGAAGTACGGATCGCGGTCGCCGTGCACGATCAGCAGCGGGGTGGGGGCGATCAGCGGGACCGCCTCGACCGGGGAGAGGGGGACGGGATCCCAGTCCCGGCGCTCGATCCGGGTCCGCAGTCCGTAGCGGCCGACGGCCCGGCCGAGGGGGCGCGAGATCACCCAGTGCACCCGGCGCATCTGCGGCGTACCCCGGTAGTACCAGCGCGCGGGGGCGCTTACGGACGCGACGGCATCAGTGCGTGCTTCCGTACGCCCCCCGCGTGCGGCGGAGTAGAGGGCCGCGTGCCGGAGCGCGACGGAGCCCCCCATGGAGAAGCCGACGGTGGCGACCCGGTCATGGCCCAGGGCGCGGGCCCATTCGACGGCCGCCGCGAGGTCCAGCACCTCCCGGTCGCCGACCGTGGACCGGCCGCCGGACCGGCCGTGACCTCGAAAGGAGAAGGTCACGACGGCCGCGTGGGCGGCGAACGCGGCGGCGGCCCGGCGGACGGCGGGCCGGTCGGCCGAACCGGTGAATCCATGGGCGACGACGATCGCGGGCGTACGGCTCCGCTCCGGGCCGCCCCTCAGCCCGCGACCCGGTTGATAAATAGCCTCAATACGGACATCATCGGAGGTTCGGAGCAGGGTGCGCCGGACTCCGGACGTGATCGGGTCGACATCCACTGGGTGAGATCGGCCCTCCGGCTCGGAACGCATGTGGGCTATTCTGCTGGGAATGAGGATCCGGGCGACGCAGCCCCCGGGTCCTTTTGCGTTTTCGGCCTGTTGTTACAGGCAGGTGAACCGGCGGGGCCGCCGGAGCCGCGCGAAACCACGTCCTCGCAGGGACCGAGGAGGAACCGACGACATGGGCGAGCCAACCGTGCACGACAGCTGTACGAACGGGACGGACCGGGGAGCGGGTGAGCGGCGATGAGTTCCTTGCTGCTGCTGACCAACGCCCTCCAGCCGTCCACCGAGGTCCTGCCCGCCCTCGGGCTGCTGCTGCACAACGTGCGGGTGGCCCCGGCCGAGGGACCGGCCCTGGTCGACACCCCGGGCGCGGACGTGATCCTGGTCGACGGCCGGCGCGATCTGCCGCAGGTGCGGTCGCTCTGCCAGCTGCTGCGGTCCACGGGACTCGGCTCCCCGCTGATCCTGGTGGTCACCGAGGGCGGCCTCGCGGCCGTCACGGCGGACTGGGGCGTGGACGACGTCCTGCTCGACACGGCGGGCCCGGCGGAGGTCGAGGCCCGGCTGCGGCTGGCGACCGGCCGCCGCCAGATCGGGCTCGACGACTCCCCCATGGAGATCCGCAACGGCGATCTGTCCGTGGACGAGGCGACGTACAGCGCCAAACTGAAGGGCCGGGTCCTCGATCTGACCTTCAAGGAGTTCGAGCTGCTGAAGTATCTGGCCCAGCACCCGGGCCGGGTCTTCACCCGGGCCCAGCTCCTCCAGGAGGTCTGGGGCTACGACTACTTCGGCGGTACGCGGACGGTGGACGTCCATGTACGACGGCTGCGGGCGAAGCTGGGCCCGGAGCACGAGTCGCTGATCGGAACCGTACGGAACGTGGGATACCGGTTCGTCACACCGGAGAAGTCGCCCGACAAGGCGGCGGAGAAGCCGGCGGTGGAGAAGCCGGAGCGCGTGACGGCGCGCGCGGGGTCGCGTACGGGCGCGGAGTAGGCGGCGGGGCCGGGACGGAGCGCCTACGGGCTCTCCGCACGGGTGCCGTTCCGGTACCGGAGAGTAACCGGGAGGCTCCCCCGAGCGCTCGCCGCAACCCTCCCCTCCACGTTGTGAGATAACGCGAACGACCTGCCCGGAAGCGGGTCACCCCGCGTAGACTGCGGCGCGTGGCCAAGGTGACGCGGGACGACGTTGCGCGACTGGCGGGGACATCGACCGCCGTCGTCAGCTACGTCATCAACAACGGACCCCGGCCGGTCGCCCCGGCCACCCGCGAGCGGGTTCTCGCCGCGATCAAGGAACTGGGTTACCGGCCCGACCGGGTCGCCCAGGCCATGGCCTCCCGCCGGACCGACCTCATAGGAATGGTCGTCCCCGACGCCCGGCAGCCGTTCTTCGCCGAAATGGCGCACGCCGTCGAACAGGCCGCGGCGGAACGCGGGAAAATGGTCCTCGTCGGCAACTCCGACTACCGCCGCGAACGCGAGGTCCACTACCTGCGGGCCTTCCTCGGCATGCGGGTCTCCGGACTCATCCTGGTCAGCCAGGGCCTGACGGAAAGCGCGGCGGCCGAGATCGAGGCGTGGGAGGCGCGGGTCGTACTGCTCCACGAACGCCCCGAGGCGATCGACGACGTCGCGGTCGTCACCGACGACATCGGCGGCGCGCAACTCGCCACCCGGCACCTGCTGGAACACGGCCACCCCTACGTCGCCTGCCTCGGCGGCCCCGACACCACACCGCCCGTCGGGGACCCCGTCACCGACCACGTCGAAGGCTGGCGCCGGGCCATGCTGGAATCCGGCCGGGACGTGGAGGGCCGCCTCTTCCAGGCCCCCTTCAACCGGTACGACGCCTACCAGATCGCCCTCAAACTACTCTCCGGCCCCGACCGGCCCCCCGCGATCTTCTGCTCCACCGACGACCAGGCGTTCGGGGTGTTGCGGGCCGCCCGCGAACTCCGGATCGACGTCCCCGGGGAGCTGGCCGTCGCGGGCTTCGACGACGTCAAAGAGGCACATCTGACGGATCCGCCGCTGACGACGGTCTCGTCGGACCGGCCCGCGATGGCCCGCGCGGCGGTGGACCTGGTCCTGGACGACAGCCTCCGGGTCCCCGGCTCACGCCGCGACCGGGTCAGACAGTTCCCCTCGGGCCTGGTCATCCGCCGCTCCTGCGGCTGCGCCTGAGCTTCTGGGGGGTCCGCGCGCCCAAGCCCTCCGGGGCGCTGCGCCGAATACCCGGGTCGCGCCCGGGGGCCTGGTGTTGTCGGCGGTCTGCACCACCGTCGTGGCCGTTCGCGCAGTTCCGCCCCCTATGCCTCCGGCAATGGGGGGACCCCCAGCGCCTTGGCTCTCCGGGGCACCGCCCACAACCCGGCTCTCGCCCGGGGGCCTGATGTTGTCGGCGGTCTGCGGACCGCCTGTGGCTGGTCGCGCAGTTCCCCGCGCCCCTAAATGCTCTCCCCCGCAATGGCCCTGCAAGGGGCAGCCTCTGATAGGAGGGCCCGTCTCTTTCCGAAGGCCGTCAGGAGGAGCAACCAGGGGCGCGGGGAACTGCGCGACCAGCCAGCCACGGTCCGCAGGCCGGGGAAGACCTGAGGGCGCCGGGCGCGCGGCCCCCCGGGAAGCTCAGGCGCAGCCGGGCGGGTGGCGCGGCCGGGTTCGGAGAAGGCGGCAGCTTCAAACGTGGGCGTCGTGGGCGCCGCGCGCCGCCGGGTGCGCGGGGGCGACCGTCGCGACGTAGTCGGAGAAGTCCCGCGGCTCCCGGCCCAGCGCCTCGCGGACCCCGTCCGCCGGTGCCGCGCCCCGCTCCTCGCGGATGTGCCGGAAGAGGGTGACGTAGATGTCCGCCCCCTCCGGCGGAGCCTCCGCGTCGCCCGCCGCCAGTTCGGCCCGGAACTCGTCCTCCGTGACGGGCACGAACCGCATCCGGCGCCCGGTCGCGGCGGCGAGTTCCGCGACGGCTTCCCCGAAGCTGAGGGCCTTGGGCCCGGACAGGGTGTACGTACGGCCCGCGTGTCCGTCCTCGGTGAGCGCGACGGCCGCCACTTCCGCGAGGTCGTCGAGGTCGACGAAGGATTCCCGGCCGTCGCCGGTGGGGAGCCGCAGTTCGCCGTCCCGTAGCGGGGTGACGAAGAACTCCAGCTCGGTGAAGTTCTGCGAGAACCAGGTGGGGCGCAGGATCGTCCAGCCGAGCCCGGTGCCTTCCGCGGCCTCGCGGACCGCGTTCTCGGTGTCCAGGGCGCCGGGTACGTCCAGTTCGCCCCAGACCCGGGCGGACAGCAGGACGAGCCGCCGTACGCCGGACCGCCCGGCCAGTTCCACGAACGCGCGGACTTCGGCGGGGGCGTCCGGGCCCTGGGAGTCCACGACGTAGACGGCGTCGACGCCGTCGAGGGCGGGTTCCCAGGTCGAGGGGTCGGCCCAGTCGAAGCGGACGGTGCCGGGGCGGTCCTCACCGCCGGACCGGGACGCGACGACGGCGGTACGGCCCCGCCGCCGGAGTTCGTCGGCGACCCGGCGGCCGGTCTTCCCGGTGCCGCCGAGTACGAGTACGGAGGCGGGGCGAACAGCGGATGCGGATGTCGAGGATGTCGTCATGTCCGCCAGTACACCGGCCCGGAAGGGGACGGTCGATGGTTGATCCTCTCGGTTCGATGTCCGATCGTCTCGCGTCGGGTCGTCGTGTCGTCGGGTCGTCGGGTCGTGTCGCGTCGGGCGGTCGCCCCGAGAGGATCTCGCCGGACTACTCGGCCGGTGGCTGGAATCCCTCCGGCGGGGAGCCCTCCACGAACAGCAGCCCCAGCCGGACCCCGCCTTCCCGGATCTCCCGGGCCCGCCGGTACTCGGGCGAGTCGTACCAGGTGTGGATCCGTTCCAGGTCGGGGAACTCGATCACCACCAGCCGTCCGGAGTCCCAGCTCCCCTCGACCGGCTTCGGTACGGGTGTCGCGACGAGATAGCGTCCGCCGTGGCGGATGACGGCCTCCGCGGCCAACGGCGCGTACGCCATGGCCGCCGCTTCGTCGTCCACATCGATGGTGGCGATGACATATGCGGGCATGGATTCCCCCTGTCCTCTGCGTGCGTACGGAACGACGCGCGGACGGTCCATCCGCCGTCCCGGCCGAGGCTAGTCAGAAGCCGGCGGCCCGGGGAAGGCCCGGAACGGCCACCGCGAGCCCCTAAAACGGCCATCCCGGCGACCGCGGCGGTCATACGATCTGATGCCATGGATGACGCCTTGTCGAGCCTGCTGCACGGAGTCCGGCCCCGGGGCGCGATCTTCAACCAGTCCGTACTCGATCCGCCGTGGGGGCTGAGGTTCCTCGACCGCGCCCCGGTCTCGGTCCTCAGCGCCCTCGTCGGCGACGCGTGGATCGTGCCGGACGGCGGCGAACCCGTACCGCTGCGGCGCGGCGACATCGCGATCGTGACCGGCCCGGAGCCGTACACCGTCGCCGACTCCCCCGGCACCCCGCCGCAGGCGCTGGTCCACGGGGACGACCGGTGTACGACACCGGAGGGCGCGCTGGTCCTCGGCGATCTGCCCTGGTGCGGCTCGGACCCGCTCGGGGGCGGACCGGGCGGCTCCGGACGGTCCCTCGACGACCCGGGCGCGATCCTGCTGAAGGGCTCCTACCAGGCCGGTGGCAGCGTCTCCCAGCGGGTGCTCGGCGCGCTGCCCCGGATAGCGCTGGTTCCGGCCGGGCCCGACAACTGCCCGACCCTGTTGATGATCGAGAAGGAGATCGCCCGGGACGTTCCGGGGCAGCAGGCGGTCCTGGACCGGCTGCTGGATCTCCTGCTGGTGTCGTCGCTGCGGGAGTGGTTCGAACTCCCCGGCGCGCATGCTCCGGCCTGGTACAGCGCGCATGCCGACCCCGTGGTGGGCCGGGCCCTGAAGCTGATCCACGGCGATCCGGCCCGGCCGTGGACGGTCGCGTCGCTGGCGGCGGAGGCGGGGGCGTCGCGGGCCAGGTTCGCCCGGCGGTTCACGGATCTCGTGGGGCAGTCGCCGATGGCCTATCTGACCGAGTGGCGGATCTGCTGGGCGGCGGATCTGCTGGCCACGACGGACGCGACGGTCGACGCGGTCTCGCACCGGGTCGGCTACGCCAACGCGTACGCGCTCAGTGTCGCCTTCAAGCGGACCATGGGGCTCCGGCCGACGGAGCACCGCGCGCTGGCCCGCGTCCCGGCCTGACGGCGGGGGCCGGGAGCCCGAAGCCGTACGGACCCGAAGCCGTACGGGAGCGAGCCCGCACACCCCCGTACCGCCGCCGCCCTTATAGGGGGCATACGGAACTCTGCCCCCGTTCTCACCGCGCCCTCAGATCCTTCTCAGACTCGGCGGCGAGAGTCGATGACATGACCGACGACTACCGCCACCGCACCGACGCTCCCCCGTCCGCCTGGCCCGCGCCGCCCGCCGCGCCGCCTCAGTGGCAGCAGGAGTCCCAGTCCCAGTCCCATCCGCAGTCCCAGCCGCAGCCGCATGCGCGGCCCAGGGCGCGGCGGCCGGTCGCGCTGATGGTCGCCGTGGCGATCGCGGCGGCGGCCGTCGGCGGCGGGGTGTCGGCACTGGTGGACCGGGCGACCGAGGACCGGGCCGCCCCCGGGCGGTCCGGCGGGGTCGCCGGGACCGGGATCTCCTCGGTCTCCACCGGGACGGTCGCCGGGGTCGCGGAGGCCGTGTCGCCGAGCATCGTGGAGATCACCGCGACCGGCGGAGGCGGGAACTCCACCGGCTCCGGTGTGATTGTCACGGCGGACGGGGAGATCGTCACCAATAGCCACGTACTCGGCGGCGCCGACACCGTCCGGGTCCGGCTCGACGGCGGCAAGACCTATCTCGCCGATGTCGTCGGCACCGCCCCCGAGAAGGACCTCGCCCTGATCAAGGCGCGGGGCGCGAGCGGTCTCAAGGCGGCTCAGCTGGGCGATTCCGACGCGGTACGGGTCGGGGACGAGGTCGTCGCCATCGGCTCCCCCGAGGGCCTGACCGGCACGGTGACCAGCGGTATCGTCTCGGCGCTCGACCGGGACGTGACCGTCGCCAAGGACCAGGAGCGGCCCCGGCAGCAGGAACGCGGCTGGCCCTTCGAGTTCGGCGGGCAGCAGTTCAACGGGGAGACCGGCGGCGCGACGACCACGTACAAGGCGATCCAGACGGACGCGTCCCTGAACCCCGGCAACTCCGGCGGCGCGCTGATCGACATGAACGGGCGGATCATCGGCATCAACTCGGCGATGTACGCGCCGAGCGCCGCGAGCGGGTCGGCCGCGGCCGGCAGTGTCGGGCTCGGCTTCGCGATCCCCGTCGACACGGTGAAGAGCACCCTCGCCGAGCTGCGCGCCGGTGCCTGACGGGACCCACGGACCGGCCGGGTCCGGACTCAGATCGGGGTCATGGTCCGGGTCCAGGTCCGAGTCCGGGTCCAGGTCCAGGTCCGCGTCATGGTCCAGGTCCAGGTCCGGGTCATGGCCCGGGTCCGAGGAGGCGGGCGCGGGGGCCGCCCGAGCGGTGGCCGCGCCCGGTCCCGGTGCCCTTCGGGGCGCCCGCGCGCCCGGTCCCGGGGAGTTCGCGAGGCCGTGCGAGGCTGACGGTATGACCGAGAGCCGCGACCGCGACCGCGACACCGACCACGCCCCCGACCGCGTACTGATCGTGGACGACGAGCCCGCCGTCCGCGAGGCCCTTCAGCGGAGCCTCGCCTTCGAGGGGTACGGCACCGAGGTCGCCGTGGACGGCCTCGACGCGCTCGCGAGGACGGCGGAGTACGGGCCGGATCTGATCGTGCTCGATATCCAGATGCCCCGGATGGACGGGCTGACGGCCGCCCGCCGGATCCGCGCGGGCGGCTCCACCGTGCCCATTCTGATGCTGACCGCCCGGGACACCGTGGGCGACCGGGTCACCGGGCTCGACGCGGGCGCCGACGACTATCTGGTGAAGCCGTTCGAGCTGGACGAGCTGTTCGCCCGGATCAGGGCCCTGCTGCGGCGCAGCTCGTACGCCTCCCCCGCGCCCGCGCCCGGCGACGCCACCGGGTCCGGGGAGCCGGGGGACGTCCTGCGGTTCGGCGATCTGACCATGAACCCGGCCACCCGCGAGGTGTACCGCGCGGACCGGCCGGTCGAGCTGACCAGGACCGAGTTCACCCTGCTCGAACTGTTGCTGACGCATCCCCGGCAAGTACTGACCCGGGAGCAGATCCTCAAATCGGTCTGGGGCTTCGACTTCGAGCCCAGCTCCAATTCCCTGGATGTTTATGTGATGTATCTGCGGCGGAAGACGGAGGCGGGCGGGGAGCCCCGGATCGTGCACACCGTACGGGGTGTGGGGTACGTACTGCGGGCGCCCGGAGGCGAGGAGTGACCTACTCGGGGCCGCCGCCGTCGCCGCCCGTACCGCCCACGCCGCCCTCCACGCCACCGCCCACCGGTCCGACCGGCCCCACTGGCCCCGTCGGCCCCGCCCGTCGGAGTCGCCCCGGCCTGGTCCACCGGTTCCGCCGCCTCCCGCTGCGCTCCCGGCTGGCCCTGCTCGTGGCGGTCGCCGTGGCGCTCGCCGTCGCGGCCGTCGCCGTCGTCTCCTGGGTCCTGACCCGGGCCCAGCTCAACGCCGAACTGGACCGGTCCCTGGAGAACACCAGGGCGCCGCAGAAGCTGGTGGTCGAGGCCCTGAAGAAGTGCGCGGTCACCGCCGAGCCGGTCCCCGTCGACGAGGACCAGGAGTCGTTCGCGTACACCCAGATCGTCGCCCCCGACGGCTCCCGGTGCGTCACCGACTACAGCCAGCCGGTGAAGGTCACCAAGCTCGACATCGGGGTGGCCGACGGGCGGCTGGACAGCGCGCTGCACAGCGGAACCACGGACTCCGGCCGCAAGGTCCGGACGCACACCACGGCGATGGAGCTGGCCACGGGCGATATCGCGGTCTCCGTCTCCCGCCCCCTGGACGAGATCGACGCGTCGCTGAACCGGCTGGCGCTGCTGCTCACCGGGCTCGCCGGGCTCGGTGTGCTGGGCGCGGGCGCGGCCGGGTTGTGGGTGGCGCGGGCCGGGCTCCAGCCCGTGGACCGGCTGACGGACGCGGTCGAGCACGTGGCCCGTACCGAGGATCTGACGGTACGGATCCCCGCCGACGGCGACGACGAGATCGCCCGGCTCTCCCGCTCCTTCAACGCGATGACCGAGGCCCTGGCGTCGTCCCGGGACCGGCAGGCGCGGCTGATCGCCGACGCGGGCCATGAGCTGCGTACCCCGTTGACGTCGCTGCGGACCAATATCGATCTGCTGGCCAGAAGCGAGCGGACCGGGCGGGCGATCCCGCCGGAGGACCGCCGGGCGCTGCTCGCCAGTGTGCAGGCGCAGATGAAGGAGCTGGCGGCGCTGATCGGGGACCTCCAGGAGCTGTCCCGGCCGGACGTGCCGAACGGCGACGGCGGCCCGGCGCGGGTCGTCGCCCTGCACGAGATCGCCGCCACCGCCCTCGACCGGGCCCGGCTGCGCGGCCCCGAACTCACCTTCACCGCCGATCTCGCGCCCTGGTACGTCCGGGCGGACCCGGCGGCGCTGGAGCGGGCGCTGGTCAACATCATGGACAACGCGGTGAAGTTCTCGCCGCCGGGCGCGGAGGTCTCGGTCGTCCTGCGGGACGGCCGGCTGACGGTCCGCGACCACGGCCCCGGGATCCCGGCGGACGAACTCCCCTACGTCTTCGAACGCTTCTGGCGCTCCCCGTCGGCACGGGCGCTGCCGGGCTCGGGTCTGGGCCTGTCGATCGTGGCCCGTACGGTCGCGGCGGCGGGCGGCGACATCCGCCTGGACCCGGCCCCGGACGGCGGCACACTGGCGGTGGTCCGCCTCCCGGGCGCGGTGTCGCCGCCCCCGTCGGAGACACCGGGCGTCGCATAGGACCGACCAGGTGTGCCGGAACCCCCGCCGCCGACCCGGTGAAGGGCCCGGGCGGTCTCGGCGCGCGGCTACCCGGCCGGGGGCCGCTCGTACTGGTACCGGTTCGGTTTGCCGCTGAGGAGCGGAGTGGCACCGTCGGTGCAGCCGGTGGTGAAGGCTTCCTCGTGCTCCGGGATGTCGGTGGTCACGGCGTCGGTGTCCGTGTAGTCATCGGCCGCCCGCTCGCAGAGGATGTCGGCGACGGCACCGTCCGCCGCGAACGCGCTGCCCCGGGAACCGTCGTACCGGGGCAGCCGGTCGCGTTGGGCGGGTGAGAGCGTGACCTCCGCTTTCTCGGTGAGTGCCTTCTCGCCGACCGCGTAACCGGCCTCGTAGGACTCGCACAGCGAGTTCGTACACGGCTCTTCCGGCCGCTCTCCCGCTGCGGACTTCCCGTCGCCCGAAGCGCATCCCGTACCCGCGAGGCCCAGAACGACCATGCCGAGCAAGAGGTTTGCGGCCTTCCGCATACGCGACGCTCCTGTCTCCCGACGGCGATTCGCCATGCTAGTCAGTGCCCGGGCATCCGGGGTGCCGGATGCCCGGAACGGGCCCATCGGCGGCCCATCGGCGGCCCGTCGGCGGCCCGTTGGCCCGGCCCGGACGGCGGCACTCTGGCCGGTGGTCCGCCTCCCGGGCGCGGTCTGGCCGCCCCGTCGGAGACACCGGGCGCCGGATGCCGAGGGCCCGCGATTCGTCACCCCACGCGCCCACCACATCACTCACAGTCGAGGACTTGTCGATTATCGATATGCCGGGCTAGAGTCGGCATATCGAAAATCGATAGGCGCCCAGCGATGGGCGTGACGGCCGTGGAGGCGATGCCATGAACAACCGACTCACCAGGAATCTGGCTTCGGCCTCCCTCGGACTGTCCGCGCTCTGCGGGCTCGTCTTCAGTGGTAAGGCGTTCTCGCGGCTCATCGACACGGGGGACATCTGCGTCGAGACCGACTTCTGGCGCAACCCGGCACTCGTCGGCGAACTGCCGGTCAACCCGGGGGTGGAGGGGTCGGGCAGTGCCGTCCGGCTCTGCCAGGAGGCGCCCGCCGTGGCCCAGCGGGTCGCCGATCTCGGCAGTACGCTGCCCTGGCTGCTGTTCGGCGCGATCGCCCTGCTGTTCTTCTCCCGGCTGCTCAAGGTCGTGGTGACGGAGGGGCCGTTCACCACCAAGGCGGCGGGCGGGCTCACCGCACTCGGCTGGTTGGTTACCGTGGGGACGCCGCTGACGGGTCTCGTCGCCGGCTGGTCGCACTCCTGGCTGGTCCACAGCATGGCGCCGATCGTGGACTCCGGGCCCGAATTCTCCGGACCGCTGGTGCTGACGCTCGCCGGGCTGGCCGGGGTGGTCATGGGCAAGGTCACCCAGGAGGGCGTCCGGATGCGAGAGGACCTCGAAGGGACCATCTGATGGCCGAGGACGAGCCCCATGGGATCCGGATCCATCTCGACCGGGTCCTCACCGAACGCGGTATGACCCTCACCGAACTCTCCGAGCGGGTCGGGATCACCGTCGTCAATCTCTCGGTACTGAAGAACGGCCGGGCCAAGGCCGTCCGGTTCTCCACCCTGTCGAGGATCTGCGATGTGCTCGGCTGCCAGCCGGGGGATCTCATCACCCACGACCCGCACGGCGCCGACGGCCCGGCCTGACGACCCACCGGGCCCCGCCCCGCACAAGTACTTGTCACGCGCCACCCCGTGCCCGGCCCGACCCGGCCGGACCCGGCACACGTACGGCCCCGGGCGAGCGCCCGGGGCCGTACCGCGTCGATCGTCAGGGACCGGGAATCACCGGACTATGGTGATCCGGCCCGTCGCCGGGGGTGCCAGCGGGGCCGACGGGGTGCCGTTGGCCGTCAGATAACCGATGAAGACATCCAGGTCGGACGCGCCGACCAGCTTGTTCTTGTGCTCCTTGAAGACCGCGAAGCCGTCGCCGCCACCGCTCAGGAACTCGTTCATCGCGACCCGGTAGGTCTTCGCCGGATCGATCGGCTCACCGTTCAGCCGGACCGAGTCGGCCACGATCCGGTCCGCGCCCGCCTTCGTCAGATCCAGGGTGTAGGTGAAGCCCTTGGAGACCTGGAGGATCTTGGGGGCCGCCTGGTTGGAGCCGCTGACCTGCTGGCGCAGTGCGGTAATCAGCTGGGCGCCGGTCAGATCGACCACATTCATCATATTGGTGAAGGGCTGGACGGTGAACGCCTCGCCGTAGGTCACCACCCCGTCGCCCTCGGCGCCGGACGCCTTGTGGACCAGGGGCGCCCGGATGCCGCCGGGGTTCATCAGGGCGAGCTGGGCGCCGCCCTTGTCGGCCGGGGAGAGGGCCGCGAGCTGGGCGTCCGCGATCAGATTGCCGAGGGGGCGCTCCTCCGCGTTCAGCGGATTGTCGATATCCGACCCGATGTGCGCGACCGGCCGGTTGGCGATCGGCGCGGCCAGCGCGTTCCAGCGGTCGATCAGCCGGGTCATGTCCGGGGCCTTGGGCACGTCGCGGGTGACGACGTGGTTGGTGGCGTCGACCGCGGTCCGGACGATGTCCTTGGTCCGCCGGTCGTAGGTGAGGGTCGTCTCGGTGTAGAGCCGTCCCGCCGACGCCGCCGACGTCACCGTGCGCGGCTTGCCCGCCGGGTCCGGGATGGTGCAGGCGTACGCCTGGTGGGTGTGCCCGGTGACCAGCGCGTCGACCTGCGGGCTGACCTTCTTCGCGATGTCCACGATCGGGCCGGAGATGCCGTCGCCGGGGCCGGGGCTGTCGCAGTTGTAGTTGTACGAGTTGGAGGCCGGGAAGCCGCCCTCGTGCAGCAGGGCGACGATGGACTTGACGCCCTTGCGCTCCAGCACCTTGGCGTACTTGTTGATGGCCTCGATCTCGTCGCCGAACTTCAGGCCCTTGATGCCCTCGGCGTTGACGATGTCGGGGGTGCCTTCGAGGGTGACGCCGATGAAGCCGATCTTCACACCCTTGTGCTCCCAGATGTAGTACGGGTCCAGCAGCGGCCGGCCCGACTTCTCATGGGTGACATTGGCGGTCAGATAGGGGAACTCCGCGCCCTCGAACTCCCGGCCGGGCTGGAAGCAGCCCGCGGTGGGGTGGCAGCCGCCGTTCTGGATCCGGGCCAGCTCCTTGGCGCCCTCGTCGAACTCGTGGTTGCCGACCGAGGAGACGTCGAGGTCGAGCCCGTTGAGCGCCTCGATGGTGGGCTCGTCGTGGAAGAGCCCGGAGAGCATCGGGGTGGCGCCGATCAGATCACCGGCGGCGGCGGTGACGGTGTACTTCTCGCCCTTGCGGGCCTCCCGCAGATGGGTGGCCAGATATTCGACACCGCCCGCGTCGATGGTGCGGGTGGTGCCGTCGGGGTTGGTGTGGGTGACCCGGCCACCGGAGCCCGAGGGGGGCTGGAGATGGCCGTGGATGTCGTTGAAGGAGAGCAACTGGACGTCGACCGTACGGCCGTGGCCGTGGCCCTTGCCGCCCTTGTCGTCGCGGTCGCGCTCATGGGCGCCCGCGGTGCCCGCGGGCAGCGCCGCGAGCAGGGCGCCGACGGTGGCGAGTCCGGCGACGGCACCGAGCGCCCGGCGCGTACGGCGGCTCCGGCGGGCCCGGTCCGGTCTGCCGGGGACGCGGATTCCCGGCTCCTGTGGAGTGGCTGACATCTTTCCCTCGGATTCCCCTCGATCGGCACGGCTCAACGGCTTGGCCGCCCCGGCAGCCTAGGGTCAACGCGCGTAGCTGGACAGAGGTCTATGGGTCACAACTCGGCCATCTCGTCCCGTCTATCAACCATCGACGCCCCTTGTGTGGTCATTTCCCCCGATGGCCAGTCGGCAGCAAGACCAGCGGGGAGTGCGCGGATGACGGTGACGAGGACCGGGGCGGCCGGGACGACGGCGGTACGGCGACGGCGGGCGGCCCGCACGGGGGCGGCGGCGCTCATCGCGGGCGCGGTGGCGATGGGCACGCTGGCCGCCGCCCCGGCCCGGGCCGGTGAGCGCGACGACCGCGAGGGTGGACATTCGGCCACTCAGCGGGCGATCGAGGCGATGGTGGCGGGGGGCGTGCCCGGGGTCACCGTCACGGCAACGGACGCGAACGGGGTGTGGAAGAGCGCGGCGGGCGTCGGGGATCTGCGGACCGGCAAGAAGCGCGGCGAGAACGACCGGTTCCGGGTCGCGTCCATCACCAAGACCTTCGTGGCGACCGTCCTGCTCCAGTTGGAGGACGAGGGCAGGCTCGACCTGGACGACACGGTCGAGAAGTGGCTGCCCGGCCTGGTCCGGGGCAATGGACACGACGGCCGGAAGATCACCGTCCGCCAGCTCCTCAACCACACCAGTGGGGTCTACGACTACACCGAAGACCCGGACTTCCAGCAGAAGTACTTCTTCGAGGGCTTTCTGAAGCACCGGTACGACACCGTGCCCCCGGAGTACCACATCGCGGTCGCCATGGCGCATCCGCCGAACTTCAAGCCGGGCGCCGAGCACCGCTACTCCAATACCGGCTATGTCCTGGCCGGTCTGATCATCGAGAAGGTCACCGGTACTACTTATGAACACCAGGTCCGGAAGCGGATCATCAACCCGCTGAAGCTCCGGGCCACCACCAATCCCGGCAATACGTTCCATCTGCCTCAGCCGAGCAGCCGGATGTACTCCAAGCTCTCCCCCGACCCCAACGCCACCACGATCCACGACACCACCGTGATGAACGGCTCCCAGGGCTGGGCGGACGGCGACATCATCTCCAGCGCCGCCGATCTGAACCGCTTCTACCGGGCGCTGATGCGGGGCGAGCTGCTGTCGCCGAAGCAGCTCGCGGCGATGAAGACGACCACGGCCGAGGGGTACGGGCTCGGCCTCTACAAGACGTCCACGAGCTGCGGTAAGACACTCTGGGGCCATGGCGGCGGGGCGATGGGCAGTCTCTCCGACGCGGTGACCACCGAGGACGGCCGCCATCAGCTGGCGTTCAACGCCAACGGCGACTACGACGTCACACCGGCGGCCTTCACCCGGGTGGTGAACGCCGAGTTCTGCGGTGACACCTCCGGCACACCCGCGAAGTCGGCGGGCGAAACCGGTGCCGACGCGCCGTACGGCAGCCGGAACCGGTGACGGTCCGTACGGCCCGGCGGCGGGCGGCCGTCGTCTTGGTCGCCGGGGCGGTGGCGGCGGGCACACTGGCCGCCGCCCCGGCCCGGGCCGAGGAACCCGGCGACCGCCGGGGCACGCACACCGCCACCCAGCGGGCGATCGAACTGCTGGTGGCGGAGGGCGTGCCGGGGGTCACCGTCACAGCGACGGACCCCAGCGGCGTGTGGAAGAGCGCGGCCGGTGTCGGAGACCTCCGTACCGGCGAGAAGCGCGGCCGGAACGACCACTTCCGGATCGCCTCCGTCACCAAGACCTTCACCGCCACGGTCCTGCTCCAACTGGAAGCGGATGGCAGGCTCGACCTCGACGACACCGTCGAGAAATGGCTGCCGGGCGTGGTCCGGGGCAACGGACACGACGGCCGCGACATCACCGTCCGCCAGCTGCTCAACCACACCGCCGGGATCTACGACTACATGCTGGACCCGGACTTCCAGCGGGCCTATGTCCACGAGGGCTTCCTGGAGACCCGCTACGACTCCGTCCGCCCCGCCGAACTCGTCCGGATCGCCATGACGCATCCGCCGTACTTCGAGCCGGGCGCCGGATACCACTACTCCAACACCGGTTACGTCCTCGCCGGTCTGATCATCGAGAAGGTCACCGGTACTCCTTATGAACACCAGGTCCGGAAGCGGATCATCAACCCGCTGAAGCTCCGGCACACCGACAACCCGGGGCGGACCGTACGGCTGCCGGAGCCGAGCGGCCGGGCGTACTCCAAGCTCTCGCCCGACCCGAACGCCACGACCGTCCACGACGTCACCGAGCTGAACGCGTCACCGGGCTGGGCCACCGGCGACATGGTCTCCACCGCGGCCGATCTCAACCGGTTCACGGGCGCGCTGCTGGGCGGCGAACTGCTCCCGCCCCGACAGCTCGCGGCGATGCGGACCACCACACCCGGCGGCTACGGACTCGGCCTCCAGAAGGTCCCGACGAGCTGCGGGGCCGCCGTCTGGGGCCACGGCGGTATCGGTCCGGGCTCCCTCTCCTACGCGATGACCACCGAGGACGGCCGCCACCGGGTGGCGCTCAACGCCAACGGCGACTGGTCCCTGACCCGGCAGAGCTTCCGCCGGGTGGCCGACGCCGAGTTCTGCGGGATCGACCCGGGGCCGCCACCGGCCCCGTAGACCCGGGAGACCCGGGAAACCGGCGACACCGGCAGTACCTACAGACCTACAACAGCGGGCAGGGCCGGTACGGGGGACCGGCCCTGCCCTCGTACGGGAAGGAACGACCGACCATGAGCACGACCACCGCCAGAAGACGCCGTACGGCCACGATCGCCCTGATCACCGGAGCGCTCGCGGCCACCGCCCTGGCCGCCGCCCCCGCCCAGGCCGGACCCGCCACCGCCGATATCACCGCCGCCGGTACGACAAGCGGCACCGACAGGACCGCCACCCGGACCGCCCTGGCGACCATCGTCGCGAACGGCCACCCGGGGGTCACCGCCACCGTCACCGACGCGAACGGAGTGTGGAAGCACGCCACGGGCGCCGGGAATCTGCGTACCGGCAAGAAGCGGGGCGAGAACGACCGGTACCGGATCGCCTCCATCACCAAGACCTTCGTCGCCACCGTCCTGCTCCAACTGGAGGCGGAGGGCAAGCTCGACCTCGACGACACGGTCGACAAGTGGCTGCCGGGCGCCGTACAGGGCCATGGCCACGACGGGCGGAAGATTACCGTCCGCCAGCTCCTCAACCACACCAGCGGCGTCTACGACTACCTGGCCGACGCCGACTACCGGACCAAGTACCTCTCCGTACCCGGCTTCGCCAAGCACCGGTATGACTATCGGAGTCCCTGGGCGGCCGTACGGTACGCGATGAAGAACCCGCCCACCCATCAGCCGGGCGCGGGCCACACGTACTCCAACACCAACTACGTGCTGGCGGGCCTGATCATCGAGAAGGCGGGCGGCCGGACGTACGAGAAGGAGCTGCGGGACCGGATCTTCAAACCGCTGAAGCTCCGGGCCACCAGCAGCCCCGGTGACAGCAGTCTGATGCCGCGACCCAGCAGTCGGGCGTACACCTATCTCGCCGAGGAGCCGACGGGCGCTCTCATCGACGCCACCGTGCAGAACGCCTCCCAGTCCTGGGGCGACGGCGAGATGATCTCCGACGGTGCCGATCTCAACCGCTTCCTCGGCGCCCTGATGCAGGGCAAGCTGCTGCCGCCGGAGCAGCTCAAGGCGATGAAGACCATCATCCCGGACCCGGAGTGGCCGGGCTCGGGCTACGGACTCGGCCTGACGGCCTTCCCCACGAGCTGCGGCAAGACCGTCTGGGGGCACAGCGGCGGCTGGATCGGGTCCCTCTCGTTCGCGGTCACCACCGAGGACGGCCGCCATTCGCTGTCGTACAACACCAACGGCGACTGGCGGAACCCGGCGCTCTTCGCCCCGGTCGAAGCCGAGTTCTGCGGTACGACCCCGAAGCCCGCCGCCGCCGGCGCCCTCGACAAGAGCGCCTCCCTACGGATCGGAGACCGTTCATGACCACCGCCCCCACGCCTCGGCCCCGGCCCCGGCGCCGTACGGCATCCATAGCCCTGATCACCGGGGCACTCGCGGCCACCGCCCTGGCCGCCGCCCCCGCCCAGGCAACCACCGGCAGCACCGGTACGACAAGCGGGACCAGCACCGCCACCGGTACGACAAACGGCACCGACAGGACCGTCACCCGGGCCGCCCTGACGAAGATCGTCACGGATGGACTGCCGGGGGTCACCGCCACCGCGCAGGACGCGAACGGCGTCTGGCGGGCCGGAATCGGCGTCGGCGATCTGAAGACCGGCAAGAAACGGGGCGAGACGGACCGCTTCCGGATCGCCTCCATCACCAAGACCTTCGTCGCCACCGTCCTGCTCCAACTGGAGGCGGAGGGCAGGCTCGACCTCGACGACACCGTCGAGAAATGGCTGCCCGGCCTGGTCCACGGCCAGGGACACGACGGCCGGAAGATCACCGTCCGCCAGCTGCTCAACCACACCAGCGGCGTCTTCGACTACCTCGGCGACCCGGAGTTCAACTCCGTATACGCCGCCGGTCCGGGATATCTGAAGAACCGCCACGCCTCGCACGAACCGGAGGAGCTGGTCGGGTACGCGATGCGCAATCCGCCCACCCAGCAGCCGGGCGGTGTCCATCAGTACTCCAACACCAACTACGTCCTCGCGGCGCTGATCATCGAGGCGGTGACCAGTGACGCGTACGAGGACGAGATCCGGGAGCGGATCATCGACCCGCTGGGGCTGCGCGCCACCCTCAACCCCGGTGACCGCACCACCCGGCCGAAGCCCGGCAGCCGGGCCTACAGCACCCTGACACATCTGCCAGGACCCGAGATCTGGGACATCACCAGCTCCAACGCCAGTTCCGTGTGGGGCGCCGGGGACATGATCTCCGACGCCGCCGATCTCAACCGGTTCTTCCGGGCCCTGCTCCAGGGCAAGCTGCTGCCCCCGGAGCAGCTGGCGGCGATGAAGACCCCCGCCCCGAACCCCATGGAGATCGGTTACGGCTACGGCCTCGGCCTGGAGCAGTACACGACGAGCTGCGGCACGGTCGTCTGGGGCCACACCGGTGGCTGGAAGGGGTCGCTGACGATGTCCATGAGCAGTGAGGACGGCCGCCGCTCCCTCACGTTCAACACCAACGGCGACTGGCGGTTCGACGGTCTGATGCGGCCGGTCGACGCGGAGTTCTGCGGTACGGCGCCGAAGGCGGGAGCCGGTGCCGGAGCCCGTGCCGGAGCCGATACGGGAGTCGCGGAGACTCCCCCGTCCCTCAGGGCACTCGCCGACCGGGCCCGAACGGCGGCCGGTTCATGAGCGGGGCTCGGCGCCCCTGGCGTACGGCCGTGGCCGCCGTGATCACCGGCGCGACGGCCGCCACCGCCCTGGCGGCGACCCCAGTGGGCGCCGAGCCCCGCCCGGCGGGCGACCGCGACCGCCACACCGCGACCCGGGTCGCGATGGAACAGGCGGTGGTCGCGGGCGGCCCGCCCGGCATCACGGCGGCGGCCGTCGACGGGCACGGCCTGTGGCGGCACGCGGAGGGCACCGGCGATCTGAGGACCGGACGGGAACGCGGCGCGGACGACCGGTTCCGGACAGCCTCCCTCACCAAGACCTTCACCGCCACCGTGCTCCTCCAGATGGAGGCCGAAGGCGAACTCGACCTGGACGACACCGTCGAGAAGTGGCTGCCGGGCGTGGTGCGCGGCAACGGGCACGACGGGCGCCGGGTCACCGTACGGCAGCTCCTCAACCACACCAGCCGGATCTTCAACCACCTGGAGGACCCGGAGTTCCACGCCCGGTACGGCGGCGGCGAGGGGTTTCTGAAGAACCGGCACCAGTACTTGTCGCCGAAAACCCTGATCGGCTACGCGCTGCGCAACGCGCCGTACGACATTCCGGCCGGGACGCACCGGTACTCCAACACCAACTACGTCCTCGCGGCGCTGATCATCGAGAAGGTGGCCGGGACGTCGTACGAGCGGCAGATCCGGGAGCGGATCATCGAGCCGCTGGAGCTGGACGCCACCTCCAACCCGGGGGCTAGCACACGGATTCCGAAGCCGAGCGCCAGGAACTACTCCACCCTCGACGACGGGCCGCCGGGACCGGTCCACGACGTCACCGCGATGAACGGCTCCCAGGCGTGGGGCGGCGGGGACGTCATCTCCGACACGGCCGACCTCAATCGCTTCCTGCGGGCCCTGCTCCGGGGCGAGTTGCTGCCGCCGGAGCAGCTGAAGGCGATGAAGACGCTGGTTCCGCAGCCCGGCAGCACGGGACCCGGTTACGGGCTCGGACTGGAGACCTTCACCACGAGCTGCGGCAAGCAGCTCTGGGGGCACGGCGGCCGGCTGCGCGGCAATGTGGCGCGGATGGTCGCCACCGAGGACGGGCGGCACTCACTCGCGTACCACGTCAACAGCGACTGGGGGCGGGACAAGCCGCGTCGGCTGCTGGACGCCGAGTTCTGCGGTACGACCCCGGAGGCGGCTCCGGCCGCCGCGCGGGCGGACGCGCTCGGAAAATAACACCGGGCCCGGATGCGGCCGGGCCCGGTGTCGGCCCGGCCGCCCGGCCGCCCGTCGGCGCGTCGGCTCCCCCGGCCCTCAGGGGGAGCCGACGGGCTCGGCGCCGGGTCTGCCGTCGGAAGCGGCCTCGGCGACACCCTGATCCAGTCCCGCCGGGCTCGGTCCCGCCGGGTCCGGCAGGCAGTACTCCCGGAGCGGCCGGTTGGCCACCGCGACCAGGGCGACCGCCAGCACCGCCGAGAGCCCGCCGGTGACCAGGGAGAACGACGCGGAGGTGGCGGATGCCACCGCACCGCCCCGGAAGTTGCCGAGTTCGGGACCTGCGACGCCGATGACGTGCTCCATCGAGGAGACCCGGCCCCGGTAGGCGTCCGGGGTCTCCAGTTGGAGCACCGAACTGCGGCTGATGACCGAGGTGGTGTCGGCGGCCCCGGCGACGGCCAGACAGCCGAGGGCCAGCCACAGGGGCCCGGCGAGTCCGAATCCGGCCAGGGCGAGTCCCCACACCCCGGCCGCGAGCAGTTGGGTCCGGCCGGCGCGGCGGCCCCGGGTGATGGTGCCGGAGAGCAGCCCGGCCGTGATCCCGCCGACCGCCACGGCCGACAGGAAGAGGCCGAGGGTCCGTGGATCGCCCCCGAACCGGGCCTCGTTGACCAGTGGGAAGAGCGCGATCGGCATGGCGAGCAGGGTCGCGGCCAGATCGGTGGCGAGACAGCCCCAGAGCGTCGGCCTGCGCAGGGCGATCCCCCAGCCACCGGGCTCGGCCCGCCGTCGGCCGCCCGCCGCGATGCCCTCCGGCCGCATCGCGGGCAGCCGGATCAGGGCGAGCGCCGCGACGGCGACGGCCGCCGCCTGGACGGCGTAGGCGGCGGGGAAGCCGCCCCGGGCGATGATCAGCCCGGCCACCGCGGGCCCGGCCAGCATCGCCGCCTGGAACGAGATGTTGTTCAGCGCCAGACCGGCCGGGACCTGGTCCCCGGGCAGCAGCCGGACCGCGAAGGTACGCCGGGCGGGGGCGCCGAGCGCGCCGCAGGCGGCCGAGAGGGCGATCAGCGCGAAGAGCACCGGCACACTGCGGTTGTCCGCCAGCGCCTGGGCGCACAGCCCGGCGGCGGCCAGGAGTTGCCCGACGGTGGTGGCGCGTACCACCGCCCGGCGGTCGACCGAATCGGCCAGCACCCCGCCGAGCAGCCCGAACACCACCATCGGCACCCCGGTGGCCAGCCCGATGGCCCCGGTGCCCAGCGGGCTGCGGGTCAGCTCCCACACCTGGGCGAGTACGGCCACATTGGCGATCTGGCCGCCGAGTTGGGAGGCGGCCAGGCCGATCACCACATCGCGGAACGGCGGGCTGGTCCGCAGCGGCCGGAGGTCGACGAGCCGTCCGCCCCCGCTCGTCCCGCTCATTGCGGCGGCTCGATCAGATGGTCGAGGACCCGGCGCCGCATGGGCCGCCTGGCCAGTGCCCGCCGTACGTCGGCGACGACCGCGGTCATCGCGTACGGGGTCTCCCGGTCCAGCTCGGCGACGGTGGCGTGGGTGGCCCGCCACTCGGCCTCCAGGAACGGCACCAGGGACCGGCCGTACTCGGTGAGGGCGATCCGCCGGGTCCGGGCGTCGGGCCCCGGCTCGGAGCTGACCAGCCCCTCCTTGCGCATGGCTGCGACGGTCTGGCTGATCGCCGAGTGGGAGCGGTTCAGGGACTCCGCGAGTTCGCGGATGGTGAGCGGCCCGGTATGCGCGAGCCGGATCAGCGGATAGGCGAACCGGGGCCGTACGCCCTGGATGCCGTGCTCGGTGTAGACCTGCTCGATCTCGGCGTCCATGGCGGCCAGCAGTTCGTGCAGGGCGTGCCAGGGGTCGGGCAGTTCGGTCGGATCGGAAACTGTCACAGCGCTAATATAACAGCGCTGTGACAATTCTGTCCGGTGAGGAATCCGGTCATAAAAATGACCCGCCCCCTGTATGAGTCAGGGGGCGGGTCACCAGTCGGCCGGTCAGACCAGCGGATACCCTCTCGGCACCACCTGGAGGGTGGCCATCAGCTCCTCCGCCAGGGTCGCCACCTTCCGTGTGTGCGCCATATTGCGCCAGGTGAAGGAGGCCAGCACCAGACTGCGGAAGCCCGGCGGAAGCACCGCGTACGTCAAAGACCCGGTGTCGTGCCGGACCAGTCCGAGCAGTTGTCGCGTCCGCACCTGGGAGAGGACCCGGACGGCGGGCCCCGCGGGCAGATCGGGGTACGTCACCTCGGGCGTTCCAGCGGTACCGCCACCGGCCCAGTCCAGCAGCAGCGTCCTGGCCTGGTCGAGTCCACGCCTCGGCGGATCCGGGTCGTCCGCCGCGTCGGTATCGTCCACCGCGCCCGTCTCCTGCTGATCGAGATAGGTGTCGATCACGAAGTCGGCGACGGCCTCGCCGGTACCGGAATAGAAGACGGCGGCCATTACGGGCCCGTCGGCGTTCAAGTCCATGGCCCGATCGGCCACATCGTCGAAGAGCGCCTGCTCCTCGATCCTCAGTCCACGCGGTCCGTAGACTTCCACGGCCCGCCTGGCCAGCGCCTCCGCCTCGGTGCGGACACCCGTCGCGAGTGTCAGATCGACCCATCCGGGGCCGAGCCCGACACAGCACACGAGTTCTTCGACCGGGGGAGCATGTTCGTCCTGTGCGGTCACAATCCCTGTACTACCAGAGGGGGGAGCGCGCTGTCCGTGGTTACGCGATTCAGGCTTGTTGGCTGAAACGTTCCGTACGGGTTCGGCGTGATATCGGCACCGGACCGTCCTCGCCGACCGGGTCACCGAGCCGTTTCGGCGGCCAGATCGACCACGGCGCACCCCATCAGCCGGGTCACGGCGAGATCGGCCAGCAGCCAGGGCAGCCGGGGGTCCTCGTGGGGCAGTTGTACGGGTTCCCCGGCGGGCCGGAGGTCCGTGGTGTGCAGGACGCCCCGATAGCCCCAGGCTCGGGGGTAGCGGACCCGTACCGCCGTATGCCCCCGGGCGAGGGCCGGGCACTGCGCGACGGCGAGCAGCGCGCACGGATCGGGGCAAAGGGGCGGCCCGAGCACCAACGCGTCCTCCGCCGGATGGTCCGCCGCCCCGGGCAGCAGCCATAACAGCCCGCGCGGCGACGGCGGCGGCCGGCGCCCGCAGATCTGGCAGAGCAGCAGATCGGCGGCGTGGTGCTGGCGGCGGGGGTCGACCTGGTCGTAGAGGGGCCGCCCGCCGCCGCCCGGCGCGCGCCGGGCGCGTCCCCGGCCGAGCAGCACACCGTCGTACGTCCGGTCCCGCACGCCCTCGTCGGCGTACGCGATCCCCCGCCCACCGGGCGCGAGAACCAGCGGCTCCGGCAGGGTCGGCCCCCCGGACCAGGGCGTTATCCAGGGCACGACGCGCCCCTGGAACCGGGGCAGCTCGGGTCGGTTCACCGGATCACCTCGACATCGCGGGCGCGGGGCGCGCCGGTGTAGGCGTCGAGGATGTGCTCGGGGCAGACGACGACCCCGGGCCGCACCTCGACGGCGGCGGTGGTCTCCCGCGCACAGACCCGGCACACGCAGGCGCGCGGCGGCGGGAGTTCGGCGAGCAGGCTCTCGGTCTTCACGCGCCACCACTCCCGGCGGATACGGGGATCCGGCTCCACACGGTCAGCCCGTCGGCGCTGATCCCCCACCCCGACGAGAGCGCGGCGACGATGACGAGCCCCCGCCCGCTCTCGTCGCCGACCCCGGCCCGCCGATGCGCCGCCAGAACCGGATCGCGCCCGGTCACCTCGACGCAGATGTCCCGCCCGGAGCCGGTCACCCGAAGCGCCACGGGCCCGCGCCCGTGCCGGACGGCGTTGGTCACCAGCTCGGAGACGACCAGCTCGACGTCGTCGACGACTCCGGGGGCGTGCCCCCATCGACCGAGTCGGCCGCGAGCCAGCCCCCGCATCTCCCGCACACACAACTCGTTTGTCTCACAAATGACTTCGAATGCGTCACCGCCCGCCGGACGCGCCGTGGGCGGCATATCCCCGACCGTCGCGCCGGGCCGCCACAGCGTGTGGTTCGGCCTGGTGAGTCCCATCGCCCTACCTCCGTCGGGGATGCGGGCCCGCGCGGGGCGCGGGTCCTCGTGGGGTTCGACGCGGCTTCCCGTACCGGCTGTCGACGGGGCGCGTCCGCGGCCCGGAGCCGCCCGGGACGGTGGGACCGTTCGGGCGGGCGCAGACGAAGGCCGCACGGCAGGCATCTCCACCAAACCGCCCAACTACCGTGCGGCATGTGCGATTTACTGTGCAAGCGAACTCTCGGAGGCGTCGAAAGTGGCACATGCCAGGACACCGGACAGGGGTCTCTCCGAGAGCGGACAGGGGGTGTCGGGGCCCGGCACAGGGGCCGTCGCGACACCTGGCACAGGTCACGTTGAGCACCGACAGGACCGGGGAAAGGGTTAGGACAGTGGCAGCAAAGCGTGGAGCGACATTCCGCCGCCGCGAGCTCGGCAAGGAGCTTCGAAAACTTCGGGAGGAGAAGGGCATGACACTGCAATCGGTCTCCGACGCGCTCGGCTTCTCGCACTCGAAGCTGGCCCGCGTCGAGGTCGGTGAGAACGATCTGCCGCGCGTGGCCGACCTACAGCGGCTGATCGCCCATCTCGACCCGGAGATGAGCGAAGACGACCAGGAGACCCTGCTCCGGCTGCACCGGGAGTCCCTGAGCAAGGAGCCGTGGACGCCGTACAAGGCGTACATGCCGTCGAAGATGCCGACGTTCAGGGGGCTGGAACAGGACGCGACGGTGATGCGGGCATGGCAGCCGTCCTTCGTCTACGGACTGTTGCAGACCGAGGACTACTCGGCGGCGCTCTACCAGATCGCCAAACCGGTCGACGAGACCACGACCGAGTACATCGAACAGAACGTCCGGCTGCGGATGGAGCGGAAGGAGCTGATCACCCGCTCCGAGAACCCGCTGGAGCTGCGGGTCATCATGGACGAGGCGGCGGTTCGCCGGATCGTCGGCGGCTACGACATCATGCGCGCCCAGCACCGGGAGATCGTGGAGCTGGCCGAGCTGGACAACGTGACCGTCCAGGTCCTCCCGCACGATGTCGTCACCTATCGAACGGAGAGCAACTTCACGCTGCTCGACTTCGCCGAAACCCTGGCCCCGGTCGTGCAGACCGACATGTGGAACACGATCAGCGTCACGGACGAACGACGTGAGGTTCTACGGAGCGTCCGCCGCTTCGACGCCATGCGTGACAGCGCCCTGCCCCCGGCCAAGACGGCCGGGTTCCTCGAACAACTCACACGAGAGTGGACGTAGCCATCAACACCAACAACACGGCTTCCGAGCCGACCTGGTTCAAGTCTTCTTACAGCAACGACTCCGGAGGCAACTGCGTCGAGATCGCGGACCTCAGCGACGGCATCGGCGTCCGCGACTCCAAGACCCCCAGCGGCCCGGCCCTCCGGTTCACCCCGAACGCCTTCGCCCACTTCCTGACCACCACCAAGCAGACCGCACCCGACCAACACTGACCCACCGGTCATATGAAATGGCCCGTCTCCCCCGGCCCATAACTGGGGGAGACGGACCATCGCCATCAGCCCTACCCACCGGCACCCTCCGATACCGTCGATTCACCTCATTCCACGAAAATGTCGAGGGAGTCGAGATGGCGGGCACGGTCACCGGCATGGTCGCGTACATCAAGGCACGTATCGACCGGAGCACCCTGAAGGCGGGTGAACAACTACCGCCGACATCTGCCCTGATGAAGCAGTTCGAGTTGAGCGAGAGCGGCGTTTACCGAGGCATCTCCCTCCTGAAGGCGGAGGGCTATGTCCATGGCAAGCAGGGCAGGGGTGTATTCGTCTCCGACCGGCGGAAACTGATCTCGGGCCCTCAACGGATCAACAGCGGAATCACCCAGCAGGGTGAGACGATCGACCACAAGAGCAGCCTGCGGATTCCGGCTCCGCCGGACTGGGTCGCCGAACACCTCGGGCCGGGCGAGTGCGTCAACCGGGTCCGTACCGTCAACCGCGATGATCTCGTCCTTCAGGCGTCCCAGTCCTGGGTGCACCTCTCGGTCGCCGAGTTCGTCCCCGAGATCGAGGAACCGCGAGCGCTCGACCCCACCTGGCAGGCGGTCTACCAGGACAGGTCCGGCCTCACGGTGGCCGTCGCCTCGAAGACCGTGAATGCCCGGATCACCAGCCCGGAGGACCGCGAGGCCCTCCGCCTCGACCATGACGCGGCCGTCCTGGTCATGCGCAGCGTGTATATGACGGGGAATACGGTGATCGGGGTCGGTGAGGGTGTCTACGCGCCGGGGCACCCGATCGTCATCGGATAACGCCGGGGCCTGCTCAGGCCCCGTCATCAGGCCCATCCCGACCGAGGAGACCATGAGCGACACCCGGACGATCACCGCAGACGAGCAGAGGCAGGCCCACCTCATCAGTCGCCTCATGTGACCGGAGACTTCGATGAGGATCGAGCCGGGTCCTGTTTCCGCCTTCTGGGCCCGTGCGACCCCTCGGTAGGGTGACGCGACTGTCTGGAGGGGGAGTTGAGTATGAAGCGGTCCGCGTTACGAGCGGTAGTCGTCCTGGGCATATCGGGGGCGCTGATCACCGGATGTACCGATTCCGACGGCGGTGAGCGCTCCTCGGGCAGGTCCACAGAACGGACTTCGGCGGAGGAAGCGGCGAGGGCTTCGCGGGCGAAGATCGCCGAAGAGGTGAAGCGCGCCGTCGAGGGGCGCCTTTCGGTGGATGAACTGAAGTACGGGTCCGGCACGAACTCGCCCTGCTCGACGTCGTCGGCTCAGATGTTCGGCGCGAAGTGCCAGGCGGCCGCCGATGCCACATCCGCCGCCGCCGACGCGGCCCTGAACGCGATCAACGGGCGCCGGGGGTTCGCGACGCTCGACGGCGTCGCCCACAAGCTCAAGGACGCGATTCGCAGCTACGACGAGCTGGGCTGCGCCAAGGGGCCGACGGCGGTGAAGACGCGTACCGCCTGTCTCAAGCCTGCCGCCGTCATCGCGCAAGGGTTCTCGGATCTGCGGGACGGCGCCAATATGGGGCTGTCCGGTCAGTAGGTCGTACGAATGACGGCCGCCCGTCGATTTATATGACCGGGGCCGGGGTCGCGTCGGCCCCCGCGACCGGCGCTCCCACGGGAAACGGAACACGTCGCCGTAGGCTTTCCCCATGACGACAGACGGAGTGCTCCCGGAGCCCGGACGGCGGATCGACAGCCTCGACGTCCTCACGGCCGACCAGGCCGATGCCGTACTCGCCCTGCTCGAAGCCGCCACCGCGGCGGACGGAACGCAGGCCGTGTCCGAGCAGGGGCGGCTCCGGCTGCGCGGGGGAAAGCGGGACGGCGTACGGCATCTGCTGCTCTCCGCCGGTGGTGAACTCGTCGGCTACGCCCAGCTGGAGGACGTCGATCCCGTCGAGGCGCCCGCCGCCGAGCTGGTCGTACATCCTTCGCACCGGGGGCGCGGGCACGGGCGGGCGCTGGGGAGCGCGCTGCTCGCCGCGTCGGGGAAGCGGCTGCGGGTCTGGGCGCACGGCGGGAAGTCCGCCGCCCGTCATCTGGCGCAGGTCCTCGGGCTCACCCTCTTCCGCGAGCTGCGGCAGATGCGCCGACCGCTGGCCTCCCCCGACCGTCCCACCGAGGTCCCGGCCGATCTGCCGGAGCCGGTCCTGCCCGGCGGGGTCACCGTACGGACCTTCGTACCGGGTACGGACGACGCGGCGTGGCTCGCGGTGAACGCCGCCGCCTTCGCCCATCACCCCGAGCAGGGGTCGCTGACCCAGCGCGATCTCGACGACCGGATGAACGAGCCGTGGTTCGACCCCCGGGGCTTCTTCCTCGCCGAACGCGACGGCGAGATCATCGGCTTCCACTGGACCAAGACGCACGCCGCCGAGCAGCTCGGGGAGGTTTACGTCGTCGGCGTACGGCCCGACGCGCAGGGCCTCGGGCTCGGCAAGGTCCTCACCGCGATCGGGCTGCGGCATCTCGCCGCACAGGGGCTGCCGACGGCGATGCTGTACGTGGACGCCGACAACACGGCGGCCGTACGGGTCTACGAACGCCTCGGGTTCCGGACCCACGAGGTGGACCTGATGTACCGCACCGAGTCGTAGAGCCCCGAATCCGCCAGGCGCCCGGACCAGCACCAGGCGCCCGGCGTCGCGGACCGGTGCCGGAGTCCGGAGTCGTAGAAGCGTCAACCATGTCCGGGAGCCGTACGCGTACGGACACGTACCGCTCCCGGGCCGCACACGACCGGGGCGCACCCCGGCGCGGCCCCCGGGAAACGCCCGCCCGCCGCACGCCCCCGGGCACCCGAACGGGCCAACCCCGGCCACCGGCCGATTCCCGGACGTCATGTGGTCTTCACCGGCCATTCAGACAGCGCTGGGACCCTCACCCAATGCAGCCATCCGTATCCGGCCCCGCCTTCGGTCCCTCCTCCGGGTCCGGCCCGGAGTCCGTACGAATGCCCGCAGCCCGGTCCGACGCGCCCATCACGCGCCTGACGCGGAAGAATGGGTTCATGAGTCAGCAGCCTGCCGAGGCATCGGTCCAGCACCCCCAGCCGTCCGTCGGCTCCATCGCCGCCCACCGGCCCCACACCGTGGCCGCCACGGTGTCCGATCTGGAACCCGATCTCGACGCCGACCTGGACTCCTACGAGGAAGACCACCACGGCAACGGCGCCGAGCTGCCCCCCGGCCGCTTCCTGGACCGGGAACGCAGCTGGCTCGCCTTCAACGAGCGCGTACTGGAGCTGGCCGAGGACCCGGCGACCCCGCTGCTGGAGCGGGCGAACTTCCTCGCCATCTTCGCCTCCAACCTGGACGAGTTCTTCATGGTCCGGGTCGCCGGACTCAAGCGGCGGATAGCGACCGGTGTCGCCACCCGCTCCGCCTCCGGCCTCCAGCCGCGCGAGGTCCTCGATCTGATCTGGACCAGGTCGCGGGAGTTGATGGCCCGGCACGCCGCCTGCTACCAGCAGGACGTCTCCCCGGCCCTGGCCGAGGAGAGCGTCCATCTGATCCGCTGGCCGGATCTGACCGAGAAGGAGCAGGCCGGTCTCTTCACCCTGTTCCGGCAGCGGATCTTCCCCGTGTTGACCCCGCTCGCCGTCGACCCGGCGCACCCCTTCCCCTATATCTCCGGCCTCTCCCTCAATCTGGCCGTCGTGGTCCGCAACCCGGTCAGCGGCCACCGCCACTTCGCCCGGGTCAAGGTGCCGCCGCTGCTCAACCGCTTCCTGGAGGCGTCGCCGCAGCGGTACGTACCGCTGGAGGACGTGATCGCGGCTCATCTGGAGGAGCTGTTCCCCGGGATGGAGGTGCTGGCGCACCACATGTTCCGGGTCACCCGCAACGAGGACCTGGAAGTCGAGGAGGACGACGCCGAGAACCTGCTCCAGGCCCTGGAGAAGGAGCTGATGCGGCGCCGGTTCGGGCCGCCCGTACGGCTGGAGGTGGAGGAGTCCATCGACCCGTACGTCCTCGATCTCCTGGTCCGCGAGCTGAAGATCACCGACGCCGAGGTCTATCCGCTGCCGGGACCGCTGGACCTGACCGGCCTCTTCGGGATAGCGGCCCTGGACCGGCCCGAGCTGAAGTACCCCAAGTTCATCGCGGGCACCCACCGCGACCTCGCCGAGGTCGAGTCGGCGTCCGCGCCCGATATCTTCATGGCGCTGCGGGAGCGGGACGTCCTGCTCCACCACCCGTACGACAGCTTCTCCACCTCCGTCCAGGCGTTCCTGGAGCAGGCCGCGGCCGACCCTGACGTCCTGGCGATCAAGCAGACCCTGTACCGGACCTCCGGCGACTCGCCGATAGTCGACGCGCTGATCGACGCCGCCGAATCCGGCAAGCAGGTCCTCGTCCTGGTCGAGATCAAGGCCCGCTTCGACGAGCAGGCCAACATCAAATGGGCCCGCAAGCTGGAGGAGGCGGGCTGCCACGTCGTCTACGGCCTGGTCGGTCTGAAGACCCACTGCAAGCTGTCCCTGGTGGTCCGCCAGGAGGGCGAGACGCTGCGCCGCTACTCGCACGTCGGCACCGGCAACTACCACCCCAAGACCGCCCGGCTCTACGAGGACCTCGGGCTGCTCACCGCCGACCCGCAGGTCGGCGCCGACCTCTCCGACCTGTTCAACCGGCTCTCCGGCTACTCCCGCCGGGAGACCTACCGCAGGCTGCTGGTCGCGCCGAAGTCGCTCCGCGACGGACTGGTGGCACGGATCAACAAGGAGGCCGCGCACCACCGGGCCGGGCGCCCGGCCTACGTCCGGATCAAGGTCAACTCCATGGTCGACGAGGCGATCATCGACGCCTGCTACCGGGCGTCGATGGCGGGTGTCCCCGTCGACATCTGGGTCCGCGGCATCTGCGCCATCCGCCCCGGCGTCCCCGGTATGTCCGACAACATCCGGGTCCGTTCCGTACTCGGCCGGTTCCTGGAGCACTCCCGGGTCTTCGCCTTCGGCAACGGCGGCGAACCCGAAGTCTGGCTCGGCAGCGCCGACATGATGCACCGCAACCTGGACCGCAGGATCGAGGCGCTGGTCCGGGTGGTCGACCCGGCCCACCGCGCCGCCCTCACCCGGCTCCTGGAGACGGGCATGTCCGACACCATCTCGTCCTGGCACCTGGGCCCGGACGGCTCCTGGACCCGGCACTCGACGGACGCCGACGGGCAGCCGCTGCGGAACGTCCAGGAGATGCTCATCGACGCGCGGAGGCGCCGGCGTGCACAACCCTGACCCGATCCCGTCCGGCCACCCCGGCCACCCGGTCCGGACCGGCCGTCCCGGCTCGAACGGCCCGTCGGCGCCCGCGCGCCCCGGCGGGCCGCAGGACCCGTTCGCCGCGGTAGCGCCGACGGGACCGGTGGGACCGACCGACCCGCCGGTCACGGGGGCGGTGCCGGGCGCGGTGACGGTACGGGCCCCGGGCGGCGGCCCGGCACCGATCCCGGACCCCGTCCCGGATCCAGCGGCCGTACGGGCCTTCGGCGGGGCGGCGGCCGGGCCCGCCGGAAGCGGCGCGGGCCCCCGGCCGTACGGGGACCCACCGGCCCCGGCCCCTGCCCCGGGCCCCCGTTACGGCGCCGACTCCCCCGCGGGCGACGCCCTCGCCGGGTATCTGCATGCCAGGGCCGCCGACTTCCTGCGCGGACTGCGGCTGTACGAGGAGAGCCGGGCCACCGGCGCCGACGCCGAGGCCACCGAGCGGGCCGCCCGCGCGCTGCGGATGGCGTCCCGCCGGATCGGCGGCACCCTGCACACCTTCCGGCCGCTGCTCGACCCCGGCTGGGCCGACGGGCTCCGCACCGAACTCGCCTGGCTCGCCGAGACCCTCACCCGGGAACACGCCTGCGCCTCCCGGCTCGGCCGCCTGCTCGACGCCCTCGCCCGGCTCTCCGGTACGGCCCCGGCCACGGCGCCGGGCGCCGTACCCGTACCGCGTCACACCGCCCCCGGCCCCGCCGCGGGCCGGAGCGGCGCGCTCGCCGCTGGCACCGCCCGCGCCGGGGCCCTGCTGGAACGGCGGCTCACCCTCGCGAAGACCAGGGCCCACTCCGCGACGCTCGACGCCCTCGGCTCGGCCCGCTTCCACGCCGTCGCCGACGCCGTCGCCCTGCTCACCTCCGACCTCCCCCTCAGGCCACCGGCCGCCGCCCGCGCCGGGGACGTCCTGCTGCCCGTCGCCGACGACGCCGAGCGGCGGCTCGTGGAGGCCGCCGCCGCCCTGCCGCTGGGCCGCGCCGGGCACCCGTACACCGGGGACACCCCGTTCACCGGGCTCCCCGCCGAAGCGGCCCAGGACGCGACCTGGAACCGGGTCCGGCAACTGCTCCGGCTGCACCGCTACGCGCTGGAGGTACTGGAAGCCCTCCGGCCGGGCGCGGCACCGCCCGCCCTCAACCGCGCGAGCGGCCTCCTCGACCGGCACCGCGACGCCGCCGAAGCGGCCGAGGCCGCCGCCGAAGCCGCCGGAACGCCCAGGATCGCCCCGGCGACCGCGTACGCGCTCGGAGTCCTCCACGCCGACCAGCGCCACGAGGTCGAGGCCGTCCGGTTCGCCTTCCAGGAGGTCTGGCCCGGCTCCCTCGCGGTCCGGACGAGGATCCCGTGACCACGCCGCCGCCGGGCGGGCCCCCGGCTCCGGAACCGGACCTCCGGTCGGCGGAGCCGCCCCCGGACCCGGCCGCGAAGCCGATCCTGGCCGGGGGCTGCGTCCTGTGGCGGGCCGCCCCGGGCACCCCCGAGGGCCTGGAGATCTGCCTCGTACACCGGCCGAAATACAACGATTGGTCGCATCCGAAGGGCAAGCTCAAACGGGGCGAGACAGCGTACGCGGGCGCACTGCGGGAGACCCTGGAGGAGACCGGGATGGAGTGCGCGCCGGGGCCGTCCCTGCCCACGGTCCGCTATGTCGTGGAGGGGCGCCCCAAAGAGGTCCGCTACTGGGCCGCCGAGGCCGTCGGAGGCGTGTTCACGCCGAGTGACGAGGTGGACGAGGTGGTCTGGCTCGCGCCCGCGTCCGCCCGGGACAGGCTCAGTCAGGAGCGGGACCGGGACCTGGTCACGGCCCTGCTGACGGCGCTCGACAGCTGAGCGGGCGCCCCCGGCGCACGGCCGGGGCCCGAAGCCGCGCCCGGCGGGGGCCGCCCACGGCCCGGCCATGGGGCGAGAACGCGCCCCGATGGCCCGAACGCGTGCCACTCGTACGGGTAACGGCGGCCACGGCACCCGCCTTCGCGCGCTAGGTTGCGGACGGCGGTGACAGCACCGGCGTACCACCGGTATCACCCCGCCCACCAGCCCGTTCACCAGTTCGTACGCCCATACTTCCGTTCGCCCACCGTCGGGTGAGGGCACCCCCCTACGGCCCGCCGTACCCGAAACCCCGCCGTACCCGCTTCCCCCCACCGTTTCCCCCTCCTCCCCCCTTTTTCTCCGCCTTTCCGTCCCCGTTCCGTACCCTCCCGGCCCCCACGACCGCTGCCACCCAGCCGCCCGACACGGTTCACCTGCCGTTCATCCACCCCCTCGGGGCACTTCACCTGTTCTGCCTAATTTCGGCCCTACGTGGTGACCGGCACCGGGCCGGCTCCCCCCACCCCCGACCCACGCCGCCCGACGTCCCGGCACCGGAACCCCGGCGGCTTCTGGAAGGAACACCCGAAAGTGAAGCTTCAGCGCAAGAACGGGCTTCGCGCCACCGCATTCGGCGCCCTCGCCGTCACCGGGGCCCTGGTCCTCACGGCGTGCGGTTCGGACGACAACACGAACGGCACCGGCAACGGCGGCAAGACCTCCGCCGCGTCGAACATCAAGTGCGACGGCGCCAAGGGCAAGCTGCTGGCGTCCGGGTCCAGCGCGCAGAAGAACGCCATGGACCTGTGGGTCAAGAACTACATGGCCGCCTGCTCGGGCGTGGAGATCAACTACAAGTCGTCCTCGTCCGGTGAGGGCATCGTCGCCTTCACCCAGGGCACGGTCGGTTTCGCGGGCTCGGACTCGGCGCTGAAGCCCGACGAGGTCGCCGACTCGAAGAAGATCTGCAAGACCGGCCAGGGCATCAACCTGCCCATGGTCGGCGGCCCGATCGCGATCGGCTACAACCTCCCCGGGGTGGAGGGGCTGACGCTGGACGCCGCCACCATCGCCAAGATCTTCAACAACAAGATCACCAAGTGGAACGACCCGGCGATCGCCGAGCTGAACAAGGGCAAGGACCTGCCCGACACGGCGATCCAGGCGTTCCACCGCTCCGAGGACTCGGGCACCACGCAGAACCTGGGCAAGTACCTGGGCGCCACCGCCGACGCCGACTGGCCGTACGAGGCCGAGAAGAAGTGGCCCGCCCCCGGTGGCCAGGCCGCCTCCGGCTCCTCCGGTGTCGCGGCCCAGGTCAAGCAGGTCGAGGGCGCGATCGGCTACTTCGAGCTGTCGTACGCGACCTCGCAGTCCATCCCCACGGTCGACATCGCCACCGGTGCCGCCGCCCCGGTCAAGGCGACCTCGGAGAACGCCTCCAAGGCCATCGCCGCCGCCAAGGTCAAGGGCACCGGCAAGGACCTGGCCCTGGAGCTCGACTACGCCACCAAGGCCGACGGCGCCTACCCGATCGTCCTGGTCACCTACGAGGTCGTCTGCGACACCGGCAACAAGGGCGACACCCTCGACACGGTGAAGTCGTTCCTCACCTACACCGCGAGCGACGAGGGCCAGAAGGTCCTGTCGGACGCCGGTTACGCCCCGATCCCGGCCGAGATCAACGCGAAGGTCCGCGAGACGGTCGCCGGACTGAGCTGACGCCGGAACGGCACGGCGCCCGAAGCGCCCGAGGCTTCCGTATCGGCACCCCCGGGGCAGCGCCCCCGGCCCCCGGCCACGGCCCACACCGGGCCCGGCCGGGCCCCGAACGGCGGGGCGGTCACGGCCGGCCGCCCCGCCTCCCGCCCGCCCCCGTCCGCCTCTTCCGTCCGTCCGCCCATCCGGTGCACCGCCGCCAGGGGAGCCCATCCCCCACACAGACCGGAAAGACCATGGCTTCCACGACACCCATAGAACCACTGGACTCCCCGCCCCCCGGGGCGGCCACCGGCACGCTCGCCGCCCGCGGCGGGTCCACCGGCCGCGCGGGCGACAAGGTGTTCCTCGCCCTGTCGCGCGGCTCCGGCATCCTGCTGCTGGTGATCATGGCGTCGATCGCCGCCTTCCTCACCTACCGCACGGCGATCGCCCTCTCGGAGAACGAGGGGAACTTCCTCACCACCTTCGACTGGAACCCGGCCGGTGACCCGCCGGTCTTCGGCATCGCCGTCCTCCTCTTCGGCACCGTCGTCAGCTCGGTGATCGCCATGCTGATCGCGGTCCCCGTCGCCGTCGGCATCGCCCTCTTCATCTCGCACTACGCGCCCCGCAGGCTCGCCGCGCCGATCGCCTACGTAGTCGATCTGCTGGCCGCCGTGCCGTCGATCATCTACGGCATCTGGGGCGCCCTCTTCCTGGTCCCGTACCTGGAGGGGCTCAACCTCTGGCTGGACCAGTTCTTCGGCTGGACGTACGTCTTCGAGAAGACCGAGATCGGCGTCGCCCGCTCCCTCTTCACCGTCGGCGTCCTGCTGGCGATCATGATCCTGCCGATCGTGACCAGCGTCAGCCGCGAGGTCTTCCTCCAGGTCCCGAAGATGCACGAGGAAGCCGCCCTGGCCCTCGGCGCCACCCGCTGGGAAGTCATCCGGATGTCGGTCCTGCCCTTCGGCCGCTCCGGCGTCATCTCCGCCTCGATGCTCGGCCTCGGCCGGGCCCTGGGCGAGACGATGGCCGTCGCGACCGTACTGTCGCCGAGCTTCCTGATCTCCGGACATCTGCTCAACCCCGGCGGCGGCACCTTCGCCCAGAACATCGCCGCCAAGTTCGACGAGGCCAACGAGCTGGGCCGGGACGCGCTGATCGCCTCCGGCCTGGTGCTCTTCCTCCTCACCCTGCTGGTCAACGGCGGCGCCCGCATGATCATCGCCCGCCGCAAGGAGTACTCGGGGGCCAACGCATGAGCCAGACAGTGACCAAGGACAGCGCCCCGGCGCCCGTCAGCGCCCCCGGAACCGGCGCACTCACCGGCCGCTCCCTGCCCCGCTGGGCGCCCCTCGGCTTCGCCGCCGCCGGTACCGCCCTCGGCTGCGGACTCGGCGCGGTCGCCGGCTGGCACAGCGAAGTCCAGTGGGGACTGCTCTCCGCGATCTTCTTCATGGCGATCTCGTACGCCGTCACCTCGGCGGTCGAGAACCGGCGGCAGGCCCGCGACAAGCTGGCCACCAGCATCGTCTGGGTCTGCTTCATCCTCGCCGTGGTGCCGCTGTTCTCCCTGATCTGGGTGACCGTCAGCCGGGGCATCAAGGTCCTCGACGGCTACTTCCTCACCCACTCCATGGCCGGAGTCCCCGGCTTCGAGCCCGGCGGCGGCGTCTACCACGCCCTCGTCGGCACCCTCCAGCAGGTCGGCCTGGCCGCCCTGGTCTCGGTACCGCTCGGCCTGCTCACCGCGATCTACCTGGTCGAGTACGGCAAGGGCGCCCTCGCCCGGGCCGTCACCTTCTTCGTCGACGTGATGACCGGCATCCCGTCGATCGTCGCGGGCCTCTTCCTGCTCTCCATCATGCTGATGTTCGAGCTGAGCCCGTCCGGTCTGATGGGCGCGCTGGCGCTGGCGATCCTGATGCTCCCCGTCGTGGTCCGGTCCACCGAGGAGATGCTGAAGCTGGTACCGAACGAGCTGCGCGAGGCGTCACTGGCGCTCGGCGTACCGAAGTGGCGCACCATCATCAAGGTCGTCGTCCCCACCGCGCTCGGCGGCATCACCACCGGTGTGATGCTGGCCGTCGCCCGGATCGCCGGCGAGACCGCCCCGATCATGCTGCTGGTCTTCGGCAGCCAGCTGATCAACACCAACCCCTTCGAAGGCGCCCAGTCGTCGCTCCCCTTCTACATCTGGGAGCAGTACCGGGTCGGCAGTGAGGCGTCGTACGACCGCGCCTGGGCCGCCGCCCTGGTCCTGATCGCCTTCGTCATGCTCCTCAACCTGGTGGCCCGCGGCATCGCCCGCTGGAAGGCCCCGAAGACCGGCCGCTGAGCGCGGCGACTGGGAAGTGATCTGAACTCATGGCCAAGCGAATCGACATCAGCGGACTGACCGCCTACTACGGCACCCACAAGGCGATCGAGGACATCTCGATGACCGTGGAGCCCCGCTCCGTGACCGCCTTCATCGGCCCCTCCGGCTGCGGCAAGTCCACCTTTCTGCGCACCCTGAACCGGATGCACGAGGTGACCCCCGGCGGCCGGGTCGAGGGCAAGGTGCTGCTGGACGACGAGAACCTGTACGGGTCCTCCGTCGACCCCGTCGCCGTACGCCGCACCGTCGGCATGGTCTTCCAGCGGCCCAACCCCTTCCCGACCATGTCGATCTTCGACAATGTCGCGGCGGGCCTGCGGCTCAACGGCTCGTACAAGAAGAACGAGCTGGCGGAGGTCGTGGAGAAGTCGCTGCGCGGCGCGAACCTGTGGAACGAGGTCAAGGACCGGCTCAACAAGCCCGGCTCCGGCCTCTCCGGCGGTCAGCAGCAGCGGCTCTGCATCGCCCGCGCGATCGCGGTGGCACCGGACGTGCTGCTGATGGACGAGCCCTGCTCGGCGCTCGACCCGATCTCGACCCTGGCGATCGAGGACCTGATCGGCGAGCTGAAGGAACGGTTCACGATCGTCATCGTCACCCACAACATGCAGCAGGCGGCCCGGGTCTCGGACCGTACCGCCTTCTTCAACCTGGCGGCCGTCGGCCAGCCCGGGAAGCTGGTGGAGATCGACGACACCGAGCGGATCTTCTCCAACCCGTCCGTGCAGGCGACCGAGGACTACATCTCCGGCCGCTTCGGCTGAGCCGTACGGCTCCGGACCCGGCTCGGCGCCACCACCACCGGCGCCGCCGCCGCCGGCCGTCCTGCGGTGCTGCATGGCGGTGCCACCGCACGACGAAGGGCCCGCCCCTCCACTTCCCGGGGGGCGGGCCCGCCTCTTTGCCATCGGCGTCTTTCGGGGGCTATCAGGGCCCGGGGGGGGGGCGTTGATACGGCCCGGGGGCGGTCAGCGCCCTTCGGGGGCGTGCTCGCGCCCCACGACAGCGCCCCCGCCACCCCGGCCCCGACACCCCGGGCGTCCCGGGCGTCAGGCGAAGGCCAGCCAGATGATCGCGTAGCCGGCCGCCGCGACCGCCGCCGCCGCGGGCATGGTGATGAACCAGCCCAGAACGATGTTCTTGGCGACGCCCCAGCGGACCGCGTTGACCCGTTTCGTGGCGCCCACGCCCATGATGGCGGAGGTGATCACATGGGTGGTGGAGATCGGCGCGTGGAAGAGGAACGCCGAGCCGAACATGATGGACGCGCCGGTGCTCTCGGCGGCGAAGCCCTGCGGCGGATCCAGTTCGATGATCTTGCGGCCGAGGGTACGCATGATCCGCCAGCCGCCCGCGTACGTACCGAGCGACAGCATCACCGCACAGGCGATCCGCACCCAGACCGGGATCTCGTCGCCGGACTGCTGCACATCGGCGATGACCAGCGCCATCACCACGATCCCCATGGTCTTCTGGGCGTCCTGGAGGCCATGGCCCAGCGCCATCGCCGCGGCGGAGACCGTCTGCGCGATCCGGAAGCCGCGCCGCGCCTTGTTGGGGTTGGCCCGCCGGAACATCCACATGATCGCGACCATCACCAGATAGCCCGCGATCAGACCGACGAACGGGGAGACGAACATCGGGATGATGATCTTCTCCAGCACCCCGGACCAGATGACCTCCGTACCGCCCGCGAGAGCCGCGCCGACCATCCCGCCGAACAAGGCGTGCGAGGACGACGACGGCAGACCGAAGTACCAGGTGACCAGGTTCCAGACGATCGCGCCGAGCAGCGCCGCGAAGAGGATGCCCATCCCCTTGCCGCCGGACGGCGGGGTCTCGATGATGCCCTCGCTCACCGTTTTCGCGACGCTCTGGCCGAGAAACGCCCCCGCCAGATTCATCAGCGCCGCCATCACCAGCGCGACGCGCGGGGTCAGGGCCCGGGTGGAGACGGAGGTCGCGATCGCGTTGGCGGAGTCGTGAAAGCCGTTGGTATAGGTGAAGCCGAGCGCGACACCGATGGTCACGACCAGGGCGAAGGTGTCCACGAAGGTCAGGACTCCTTGACCGCGATGGTCTCCACGGTGTTGGCGACGTGTTCGAAGGCGTCCGCCGCTTCCTCCAGCACATCCACGATCTGCTTGAGCTTGAGCACCTCGATGGCGTCGTACTTGCCGTTGAAGAGGGTGGCCAGCAGTTTGCGGTGGATCTGGTCCGCCTGGTTCTCCAGCCGGTTGACCTCGATCCAGTATTCGGTGAGATTGTCCAGAGTCCGCAGATGCGGCATCGCCTCGGCGGTCAACTCGGCCGCCCGGGCCAGTACCTCGATCTGCTGCTCGACGCCCTTGGGCAATTCCTCGATCTGATAGAGGACGACGAGGTCGACGGCCTCTTCCATGAAGTCCATGATGTCGTCCAGGGACGACGCGAGGGCGTAGATGTCCTGGCGGTCGAAAGGCGTGATGAACGAGGAGTTGAGCTGGTGGAAAATGGCATGGGTGGCGTCGTCGCCCGCGTGCTCCGCGGCCCGCATCCGCTCCGCGATCTCGCTCCGCGAGGAAGCGTCGGCCCCGAGCAGTTCCATCAGGAGCTTGGAGCCCGTGACGATGTTGTCCGCGGAGGCCGCGAACATGTCGTAGAAGCTCGTCTCCCTGGGGGTCAGACGAAATCGCACGTGGGGTCCCTGGGGTGCTTTGGATTCGGACAGGCTGATGCTAGGCGCATTCATCCGGCCACGGCCAACCGGCATTACTCAGTGTCGCCGATGGGGTGCCTTGATCAGCACGGGCCCGGCACCGAAGGTTTTGCGACGATGTCGGCGGGGCGCCCCCGGGGCGGGACGGCGATCCGCCCCGTGATCACGGCCCAGCCGGTACCATATACCCATGAGGGGTATACGAACCCCGCACTGAAGAACGTTTCCGTCCACAGCAGTACGCGCGGTATCACTCCGCGTGTCCACGACCACGGGAGGTCCCGATGACGACCACCGACGCGGCCGGCCCCCCGGTCACCGCGCCCCCAGCCCTCGACGTGCCGGTCACCGACCACGACCTCGGCATTCACGGCTACCACAAGGACAAGGACGAGCACCTCAAGCGGCTGCGCCGGATCGAGGGCCAGATCCGCGGCCTTCAGCGGATGGTCGACGAGGACGTCTACTGCATCGACATACTCACCCAGGTCTCCGCGTCGACGAAGGCGCTCCAGTCCTTCGCGCTCCAGCTGCTGGAGGAGCATCTGCGGCACTGTGTCGCCGACGCGGCCGTCAAGGGCGGCGCCGAGATCGACGCGAAGGTCGAGGAGGCCACGAAGGCCATCGCCCGGATGATGCGTACCTGACGATTACGGTCGGGATCCGGGCGGAATCCGGTCGCCGGTCGCGGTCGGTTCGGTCCCGGGGGCCGACCAGGACCGGGCGGAATCCGGTCGGCCCGTTCGTACGGACGCCGGTGGGGCGGGCACATCGCGAGATGTTCCCGCCCCACCGGCGTCTTCGTACGCTGTCGTGCTCCGCCGTACGCCCTCGTACGGTCGTCATGCGCCTGTCAGTCGACGGCGGCCGGTCGCCGTAGGTCTTCCGGCTGTCATCCGTATCGGTCGGTCCGCGCCGGTCCGTGTCGGTCGCTCCCGGGCGGCCTCGTCGCCGCCGGGGCCGCGGGTCAGTCCTGCCGCGCGAGCGCCGAGCGCTCCGCCGCGACCTTCAGCACCTCGTCGATCCGGGCCGGGCTCAGCCGTTCCCCGTCCGCGGCGGACGCCGCGATGATCAACTCACCACACAGTTCGATCTCGGCGAGGGCCACGTGGTCCTGGACCAACGTCGTACTGGGCGGAGCCACGTGCGTTCACCTCTTCCTCCGGTGTCGACTTCCTAGCGTAGGCAGTGCTCCACGGACCGCGCATGGCACGTCCGGACCATTTAGCTTCTGATCCTTCCGGCGTAGATATCACCCGGATCGGGCAGCCGGACCGTCACCGGCACGCCGAAGTCGTAGAGCGTCGTGGTCGAGGTCACGGCCACGGTGGTGGTGCCATTGCTGAAGCTGAAACGGTGGCGCACCTTCCGCAACCGCCCCTCGTCGTCCACATACGCGTCGAACGGCACGGTCACCGTGGTGAACCCTTTCGCCGCCGCCCTGAGCGCCCCCCGGGCGTGCGGGCGGGCGATCCGGGCCGCCCGGGCGATATCGGCGGTGCCCCGGAAGTGGCGCAGCTCGGTGCCCTCGATCCGCTCGCGGCCCAGGAACGCGACCTCACGGACGCCCCGCAGCAGTTCGGCCGCCGCGAGGGGGTCGGTCGCGCCGCCGGTGACCAGATTGCCGTCCTCCAGGGTCGTGGTGTCGACCCGGACCCACTTGTCGGCGGGCACCCCGGCGCCCCGGTTCTTCATATAAAGGGCCCCCGGTGTGAGGAGTTCGGTCACCGGAAGGTGTTCCTCCGCCCCGGCGGGGTCCCGGGGCAGAACCACCGTCAGCCGCCCGGTCCTGCGCCGGAAGTCATAGCCGCCCTCGCCCCGGATGGTCACCCGGGTCCCGCCCGCCGCGGTCTCCATCGCCGTCCTGGTCCGGGCGCTGCCCGCGCCGAGCAGACCGTCGGCGGCGGCCGTCAGCACCGGATCGCCGGTACCGGGCCGTTCGTCGGCGACGGGCTGCACCTGCGGCCCGGCCGCCCCGCCCTGATCGGCGCGGCCCGCACAGCCGGTGACCGCGATCGCCCCCAGAACGACGGCGGAGACGGCGACCGCCCCGCCCCTGCGTCCGTGCCGCTGCACCACCATGCTCCGCTCAACCCCCAACACCGGACCCGCCGTCCGGTCACGAGAGACCTCCACCCGCTCCCCATAACGACCACACGGACCCTCCGTCACGCGCCCCCGTGCCCCGCCACGCCCGCCCCCGGGGGCGCGTCGGAGCGTTCCCACCCCGGCGGTAGCGCCCGCACGCCGGTGGGGCCGCACACCGTGGACCCGCTTCCGGTGGGAACCGCGCCCGTAGGTACCGGGCGCCCGGGAGGGGCCTCCGGCCGCCGGGACCAGTACCGTGGTGCCGTGCCCTCGCAAGCCTCCACGGACCACGGTCCCGCGCCCGCGCACCACCACCCCCACCACGACACGACCACGGTCGAACGCGGCTCGTTCGCCCTCGCCCGCTGCGTCTGCGGCTGGTACGGGGCCGCCCGCCGGTCCCGCGACCGGGCCCGTACGGACGCCGCCGAGCATCTGACGTCCGCGCACCCGGCCGCCGCGCCGGAGGCCGCGCCTCTGTAGAGCCGCGCACGCCCCCGGCCGGGCGCCCCCGGGTGCGCCGCCCGGAGATGAGACGTACCGCATCGGGGTACGTATCCCCGAGTACGGATCACCGGGCCCGGGCCACCGGACGATCCCGGTGATCCCGGATGACCCCGGATGATCAGCCGACTCGCCGCGCGCCCGTCCCCGCGCGCCCGGCGGCACCCCGAAGGGCGGGAGGCCCCATGGACCGGCGCGCGCTGCTCGCCTCGGCGGCGGCCGTTCTCGCCGCGAGCGCCGGATGCACCCCGAGCGGAGGCGATGGTTCCGCCGCCCCTTCCCCTTCCGTACCGGCGCCCCGCTCCCCCTCGCCCACGGCCGGCCGGTCCGTACCGGCCCACGGCGGGCGGCCCGGCCGCGCGCCCCGCTGGCGGGCTCTCGGCGAGGGTCTCGACGGACGGCTGGTCCTCCCCGGCGACGCCGACTACGCCACCGCCCGCCAGCTCTACAACACCCGCTTCGACCGGCTGCGGCCCGCCGCCGTGGCCTATGCCGAGGGGGTCGAGGACATCCGGGAGTGTCTGCGGTTCGCCCGCGACCACGGGGTCCGGGTCGCGATCCGGGGCGGCGGCCACTCGTACGCGGGCTGGTCCTCCGGCGACGGGCGGCTGATCATCGACGTCTCACCGCTGGACACCGTCACCGCGGACGGCCGGGACGCCGTCGACGTCGGCGCCGGGGCCCGGCTGATCGGCCTCTACCGGACCCTGGACCGGGTGGGCCGTACCGTACCCGCCGGATCCTGCGCCTCGGTCGGGGTGGCCGGGCTCGCCCTCGGCGGCGGACATGGTGTCACTTCCCGGGCGTACGGTCTGACCTGCGACAACCTCATGGCCGCCACGATCGTCACCGCCGACGGCACGGTCCGGGAGGTCGACGCCCGCCGGGAGCCCGAACTCTTCCGGGCCCTGCGCGGCGCGGGCAACGGCAACTTCGGCGTGGTGACCGGGCTGCGGTTCCGTACCCATCCCGCGCCCGACGTGGTCACCGGCTATCTCACCTGGCCGTGGGCGCGGGCGGCGGCCGTACTGGCGGCCTGGCAGCGCTGGGCGCCCGAACTGCCGGACGAGATCTGGTCCGGCTGCCATCTGGGCGCGGCCCCCGGCAGGGGCGGCCGGGTCGAGCCCACGCTCTCCGTCTCCGTACTCTCCCTCGGTACCGAGGGCGCGCTGCGGAACGCCGTCGACCGGCTGGCCGACGCGGCGGGCGCGTCCGCCTCCGGCGTCTTCCTGCGGCCCAGGACCCATCTCGACGCCATGCTCGGCTACGCGGGCTGCGCGGCCCTCGGCGACGAACAGTGCGCCCTGCCCGGCGCCACCCCCGGCCGCAGCCGGGCGGGCGCGCTGCCCCGGGAGACGTACGCCGCCTCGTCCGACTTCTACGACCGGGTACTGCCCGGGCCCGGGGTCCGGGCGCTGATCTCGGCGGCCGAGGCGTTCACCCGGCTCCCCCGGGGCCGGGGCGAGGCGACGATCCAGCTGACGGCGCTGGGCGGCGCGGTGAACCGGGTGGACCCGCGGGCCACCGCGTTCACGCACCGCCGGTCCCGGGTCCTGGCCCAGTACACGGCGGCCTGGGCACCGGGTACGGCGGGCCGCGCCGAACAGGAGTGGCTCAGCCGGACCCGTACGGCACTGCGGCCGTGGGCGTCGGGGGCGGCGTACCAGAACTACACCGACCCCCGGCTGACGGACTGGCGGCGGGCCTACTACGGCCGGTCGGCGGACGGGCTGGCCCGGCTGAAGTCCCGGTACGACCCGGACCGCGTCTTCGATTTCCCCCAGGCGCTGTAGGTCCGGGCGGGGGGGGCGTTCGCGGCCGGGGTTCCGGGGCATGACGGGGTCCTCGGGCCGCCCGGTCCGTCGCTCGAACGGGTGTACCCGGATGGCGGGGCGCGGGCGGCGCAGGTGAGCTGGGAGCAAGGGGTGGCGCAGAGGTCCCCGGCGGACGTCCCGTCACCCCGTGGTCGTACGCCGCCCCGTCCCTCTGTTGTACGGGCCCGGCGGCCGTCCGGGCCCGTAGGCCCCGCTTCGCCCGCCCCGCTCCGTACGAACCGGACCGCCCGCCCCGCTCCGTACGCACTGCTCCGTACGAACCGCCGTCCGGACGATCGCCCGGACCGTCACCGATCTGAGGACCCCGCCATGCCCGGAACCCCGGCCCCGGCCGCCGCCGCCCGAATAGCCGCTCTCACCGCCGTCACCGCCGTCACCGCGTTGGCCGTGGCGCTGCCGGTGAGCCCGGCAGCTGCGGCTCCCGGACCGTCCTCGCAGGTGGCCGCCAAGCCGGACGGTCCGATCGAGAGCTCCCTGTCGGTGGGCGCGACGGGCATAGCCGTGGCGGCGGGCACGGTCTTCATCGTCCGCCGCCACCAGCGCCGCCAGCGCGGCCGCCGCTGACTCCCGGCCCGGTCCGGTCCCGGTCCCGTACGCCTCCGGGCAGCCGAAAGGCCCGGAGCCGTACCGCTGTGGCGGCGGGCTCCGGGCCCTTCCTCGTACTCGTGTCCGCCCCGCGCGGGGCGGGGCGGGGGCGTCAGGGGCCGGTCAGGCCGCGAGGCCCTTCTCGCCCGCGCCGTCGCCCCGGGGCTCCGGGATGCCCAGCGGCTCGGCCCGGCCCGGGCCCGCGTTCTTGGAGCGCACCATCCAGACGCCCTTCGACGATCCGGCGATCGCCCTGGTGACCGGGGTGAGCAGCAACTGGGCGAGGGGCGCGAGCAGCAGGGTGACCGCCGTACCGAGGGCGAAGCCGCCGATGACGTCGGTGGGGTAGTGCACGCCCATGTAGATCCGGAGGAAGCCCTCCGCGAAGGCGAGGCCGAGGGCCGCCCAGCCGAGCTTGCGGTGGGCGAGGAAGATTCCGACGGCGATCGCCATCGCCATCGTCGAGTGGTCACTGACGAACGAGAAGTCCGTCTTGCCCTCGACCAGGACTTCGAGCGACTTGTCATGGACGAACGGACGCGGCCGTTCCACGAAGCCGCGGATCGGGATGTTGATCACCAGCGCGACGGCCGCCGACAGGGGCGCCCACATCAGCGCCGTGAACCCGTTGACGGAGTCCTCCATCGTCCCGGGCCGGCTCCGCGCGGACCACCAGGCCCAGAGGCCCACCACGACGAGGCCGAGCATGATGCCGTACTCGCCGATGAAGCCCATGATCCGGTCGAGCCACGGCGGTGCCGCCTTCGCCAGACCGTTGATGTCGTGGAGCAGGCCGACGTCGAGGCCCGCGGACCCTCCCGACTCCGCCAGGGAGACCGTCCCCGCCGAACCCGCCTCCGACTCCGCCGGGGATACCCCTGTGGCGAGTCCAGCCATCTCCTGCTGCCCCTTGCCTTCCATACGGCCCTTTAAGGCCCTCGATTGCCCTGTCGTCGACGGTGGCGCGCCCTCGCACGGCGCCCGCCGTCAGCACCCCCGTGCTGTGTGGTCCCGTGACCGGCCGTACGGCCCGTCGGACCGGCCCGCCCGTGGGGCGGCCCGGGAAGCTCCCGTACGGCCGCTCACCGCCCGGCCGCCCGGAACACACCGGCCGCCCGGACTGCCCGGACCACCATGATCTCTGCGTTCTCCATGAGCTTTGTGATCTCCGCCCGTTCGAGAACCGACGCCCACGGGCCCGGTGCCGGTTCCGGCGGGCGCCGCGGCCGCTCCGTCCAGGGAACGGCCCGTCGAAGGTGTACGTTCCAACCTCCACCGAACGATCACCATGACGTTATCGAAGAGATACCCGTCATCCCAGTTCAGCGGGGCGCCCCCGGGGCCCGGCCGGACCCCGCCGGACACCTTTCGGCCAGCGGCGGGCAGGACCCGCCCCGGCTTCGGACCCCGCCCCGCCACCGGGTGCCGCCGCCCCGCCGGACGCTCCGCCGGGGCGGGCCGGCAGCGGGCCGGTGGTGAACCCGGCGCGCAGCGGAGCGGCGGACCCGGCGCTGAGCGTCGGCGTCCGGTCCGCCCGTCAGGCGGACGGCGGATGCGTCGGCAGCGATTTCGCGCCATCCTCGGTGACTCTGGTCGCGCCGAAGTAATCCGGGGTGTCGATCTTGTCGAACCGGATCACGGCACCCGGTCTGGGGGCATTGATCATGTACCCGCCTCCGACGTAGATCCCCACGTGCCGGATGGCCCGTGAGTTGGTGAGATCGTCCGAGAAGAAGACCAGATCCCCGGGGAGCAGCTCGTCCCTGGGGGGATGCGGACCGGCGTTGTACTGGTCGTTCGCCACCCGGGGCAGTTCGATGCGTACGGTGCGGTACGCGGCCTGGGTCAGCCCCGAACAGTCGAACCGGCCGCCGTGCTCCGGTGTCCCGTTGCCGCCCCAGAGGTACTTCTTGCCGAGCTGCTGCTGGGCGAAGTTGATCGCCCCGGCGGCCTGCCGGGAGGGGTCCACCCGCCCGACGGGCCGGGCGAAGCTCTTCTCCAGGGTGCGGATGATCCGGACGTAGTTCTGGGTCTCCTTGTACGGCGGGACGCCGCCGTACCGGATGACCGCGTAGGCACCCGCGTTGTAGGCGGCGAGCATATTGTTCGTCGGATCCCCGGGGACCTTCTTCACATATCCGGCGATCTTGCAGTCGTAGGTCGCGGCGGACGGGATCGCGTCCGCCGGATCCCAGACGTCCCGGTCGCCGTCGCCGTCGCCGTCGATGCCGTGCGCCGCCCAGGTGCCGGGGATGAACTGGGCGATGCCCTGCGCCGCCGCGTGGCTCTGGGCCCGGGGATTCCACCCGGACTCCTGGTAGAGCTGGGCGGCGAGCAGCGCCGGGTTGATCGCCGGACAGAGATTGCCCCAGCGCTGGACGAGTGACTGATAGCGAGCGGGTACGGCCCCCTTGGCCAGGGCCACCGCCCCGCCGGAACCACCCACTCCGGTGGTCCCCGCGGCAAGTGAGTACGTACCGACGACGAGCAATGCGAGAAAGGCCAGACACCCCCCGACGGAGACGCCCGCGACCAGCCACGCCTTACGCACCGTCAACCGCCTTCCACGCGACCGGAGTCCACGAGCGCCAGTGTAGGCGGGTGACACACGGTTCAGGAGGTGGACGGAGGCGCGCGCCATCGCACAGCGGTTCGCGCCCCTGCGCCCGCCGGGTCCCGGCCCGGCCACCGTCCGCCCGGGTCGCCCGCGCGGACGGGCCTTCTCCCTCCCTGCGCTCCCCGTGCGCCCTGTTCCGGCCGTGTGACGGGGGTGACCATGGCGGCACGCCGGGCGGACGCGCCGGGCGAACCGCCCGCCCCGGCCTCCGCACCCGACCTTCGCCCCGACCCTCCGTCAGCACCCCTCAGGCACACCCCAGGCACCCCACCGGGACTCCGTCGTCACACCACGACCGCACCCGCGAACGCACCCGCGGCCCGTCCGAAACGTGAGGAGCGCCCCAAAGGTGGATCAACGACAGTCATTGCCCGGAGTCACGCTCCGTGATACATAGAGTGACGGTACGGGCTCCACTCGATGATCGCGAACCCCTTCGCCGCAGGTCAGAGGGGCAATGATCGGTCATACGTGCGGAGATCGGGTAAAGAGACCCGCCAAGTCGGCATACTCGGGCGGTTTCATCAGCGAAGATAGAGCGATGGCCCATGCCGAGGGGCACGGGCGGCGAACAACCCGACATGGGCGGTGAGTTACAGATGATCCTGGCAGCTGAAAAGGGCGACATCAACACCATCATCGGCGGCATCGCGCCGAACTGGGGCCCGTTCGGGAGCCTGGGGAACGAGGCCCGGGTGATGATCGAAGTGGTGATGGCGATCGCCATCCTCATCTGCCTCGGCATCGCGATCTGGGGCGCGGCCAAGCAGCGCATCGGAGCGACGGCGCTCCGGGACACCTTCAGCGCCGAACAGGGCAAGGGCCTGATCGTCGCCGGACTGACCGGCGTCTTCATCATCGGGTCGCTGGGGACGGTCTTCACCATCGTGTACGGGATGGCCGTCTGACCCGACCTCATCCCCGGACCCGACCCGCTTCCCACACCGAAGCGCCCCGCTCCCTATCCTTTGAGTCTCCTATCCGATTTGTCCGCGATACGGCTACAGCTACAGACCCCGAACCCGGCCGGGTACGCGGACCCTCACCCGCGTCTCCCAGCTCCCAGCCCGTAACCCAGCCGACCCGAGAGTCCGGACCACCCTCAGAGGTTGCGACCCCCCGATGTCCTCGACGCCCCCGATTCCCCCGACGACCTCGCACCCCGCGACGTCCCCGAACCCTCTGACGGAGGGTCACCGCCCGGCCGCGCCGCACGGCGCCGGACGGCGCGGCGCCGTACCCGTCGCGGGACGTACGGCGGAGACACGGGCCGCGGAGCGCGCGGGACGGGACGGCACCGGGGGGCGCCAGCCCCGTCACAGGCCCCGGGGGACCCGGGGGAAGGCCGCGCGATGAACCCGCCCGACGACCACGGCTACCGCTCCGGCGGCGCCCCCGACGACCCGTACGGCGGCACCGGCCAGACCCGCACCCGGCTGCCCGGCGCCCTCGACGACGACCTCCACGGCCCCGCCCGCCGCCCGGTCCGGCCCTCCCGCTCCCTGATCACCGTCGTCGGAGTCGTGGTGCTCCTCATCGCCGCGATCGCCTTCGCCAACCAGGGCGGCGACGACGACCAGAACGCCTCGGGCGGCACCAACGACGGCCGGGCCACCTCCCCGACCGCCCCGACCGGCGTCCGACCCGTCAAGGGCAAGACGGACGGCATCCCCACCGGCTACTCCCGCGACACCCAGGGCGCCCAGAGCGCCGCCGCGAACTACACAGTGGCCCTGGGCTCCGACGGCATGTACGAGAAGGACCGCCGGAACCTGATCGTCGACACGGTCTACGCCCCCGATGTCGCCGACGCCCGGCGGGGCGACCTCGACAAGGCGTACTCCGGCAAGGAACTGCTCTCCGGAATCGGCCTCAACCCCGACGGCACGGTCCCCGACGGCCTCACCTTCGTCACCCGCCACAACCCCATGGGCGCCAAGGTCGAGAGCTTCGGCAAGAACGAGGCCAAGGTCTCCGTCTGGTACTCCGCCCTGTTCGGGCTCGCCGGGGAGAACTCCAGGAACCCGGTCACCGAGAGCTGGTACACCAGCACCCTCCAGCTCCGCTGGGCCGACGGCGACTGGAAGATCGTGAACCACACCCAGAAGGACGGCCCCGTGCCGGTCGGCCGCGACCAGACGGCATCGGGCTCCAAGGAGATGGCGGACGCCGTCCAGCAGTTCGGAGGGTTCACCTATGCCCGCTAACCGCCCCGCAGGCCGGCACGGCGGCACGGCGTTCCGGGCCCTGCCCGCCGCGACCGGGATCACCGCCGCGCTGGCCGCCCTGCAGACCTCGGTCGTCCTGCTGGCGGCCCCCGCCGCGGCCGAGCCGACGCCCACCCCGAGCCCCAGCTCCACCGGCAACCCGGAATGCCGGATGCTCAGCGGCCCCTCCCGGGCCCGCTGCGAGGGCGGCGAAGGCTCCGTCGGCACCACCAACTCCCCCGGCGACGTCGTCGACTCCCCGCTCACCATCCTCGCCCGCGGCTGCGCCGAGGCCGCCGCCTGGACCGTCGACACCCTCGCCAAGGCCGTGAAGTCCACCGCCGAGGTCGACTTCACCAACTCCACCTTCCTCTCCCAGTACGCCGTCGTCTTCGCCGCCGCCACCGTCCTCACCCTGATCATCTGGCTGCTGGCCGTCGCCAAGCGCGCCATCCGCGGCGTACCGCTGCTCACCGCGATCTCCGAGGCCATCGGCTTCCTCTGGCTCACCGTCCTGGCGTCCGCCTTCACCCCGCTGATCCTCTACACCCTGGTCTCGGCGACCGACGGGATCTCCGAGGTCATCGCGGGCGGCACCAAGGACGAGACCGACCAGTTCTTCGGCGCCTTCTCGGAAGCCCTGAAGAAGGGCAACGACATCGGCGGCGGCCCGATCATGCTGATCGTGGTCTCGATGGTGACGATCATCGCCGCCGGAGTGCTCTATCTGGAGCTGTTCATCCGGGCCGTACTGCTCTACGTCGGCGCCCTCCTCGGCGTCGTCGTCTACTCCGGGCTCGTCGACAAGAACATGTGGGGCCACGTCCGCCGCTGGGCCGGAATCATGATCGCGATCATCCTGGTCAAACCGGTGATCCTGATCGTCCTCGGACTCGCCGGAGCCCTCGCGGGCGACGACGGCCCGGACTCCTTCTCCGCCGTCGTCTCCGGCCTCGCGATCGTCATCCTGGCGATCGTCGCCTCCGCGATGATCTACCGCTTCGTCCCCGGCTTCGGCGACGAGATCGTCGCCGCCCGCAACAACCGCGTCCAGGGCGGAGTCGAGAACCGTGCCGCCGCCGTGATCAGCTCCCCCGCCGCCCTGGTCTCCCAGGGCATCAAGACCCACAGCACCCGCTCCGCCTCCGGCGGCGAAGGCGGTGGCGGAGCCGCCGCGGCCCGCCCCGCCAACCCCGTGGGCGGCGGAGTGGCCGCCCATGCGAGCCGCCCCTCCGGCGGTGGTACGGGCGGGGCCGCCGCGCCCCCGCCCCGTAGCGCGGCGCCGAGCACCAACACCCCGCACAGCAACCGCAAGAGCACAGGTACAGGAGGTGGAGGGCGTTGACCACCCACTCCCATCCCATCGCGCCCCGCCGCACGTATCTCATCGGCCGGGCCCGGCCGAACGCGATCATCGGCAAGAACCGCGAGACCGGCGAAATCGCCCTGATCATCGCCGGTGCGTTCCTCGGCATGATGAGCGGACTGCTGGTCCCCTATCTCGTACCCCGGATCGTGCTGCTGGCGGGCTTTCCGATGATCGCGCTCGCCGCCGTCTACCTCCCGTACAAACACCGCACGTTCTACCGCTGGTTCGAGATCAACCGGAGCTTCAAGCGGACCCTTCGCGGCGGCACGCTCTACCGCTCCGCCGCCCAGGAGGCCGGAACCCGGCTCGACGGCCGCGAGATCGAGATCGGCCCGCCGCCCGGCATCGGCCGGATCAGCTGGCTCTCCGCCCCCTTCGGCCCCGACGAGATCGCCGTACTCCTCCACGCCGACCGGCGGACCGTCACCGCCGCCATCGAGATCGAGGGCCCCGGCGTCGGACTGCGGGACAGCGAGGACCAGGAAGCCCTCGTCGACCGCTTCGGCACCCTGCTGAAGCACGTCGCCAACGGCGACGGCTTCGTCACCCGGATCCAGATGCTGGCCCGCACCCTGCCCGCCGACCCCGACGCTCACGCCAAGGACGTCGCCCAGCGCGGCGACGAGCGCGCCCCCGAATGGCTCCGCGACTCCTACGACCAGCTCCAGTCGATGGTCTCCACCTCCAGCGAGCAGCACCGGGCCTATCTCGTCGCCTGTATGCACTACTCCCGCGAACTCGCCGCCGAGGCCCACGCCATGGCCCGGGCCGCCCGCCACAACGGCAAGGGCCGCAAGCTCGACAAGGACGCCGGACTCGCCGTCGTCATGGCCCGCGAGCTGACCGATATCTGCGCCCGGCTCGCCGAGGCCGACATCCGGGTCCGCCAGCCCCTCGGCCAGGGCAGGCTGGCGTCCCTCGTGCACTCCATGTACGACCCCGACCACCCCATCGACCACATCCAGGCCATGACCAAGCGGAACGCCTGGCCCGCCGAGCTGGACGCCGTGGAGCCCACCTATCTCCAGGCCAAGACCCGCGAGTCCGCCACCCGCGCCCCCTGGTGCCACGCCACCGCGTGGGTGAAGGAGTGGCCGATGACCCCCGTCGGCGTCAACTTCCTCGCCCCCCTCCTCGTCCACACCCCGGACGTGATCCGTACCGTCGCCGTCACCATGGATCTCGAACCCACCGAGGTCGCCATCGAGCGGATGCTCACCGAGAAGACCAACGACGAGGCCGACGCCAGCCGCGCCGCCAAGATGAACCGGACCGTCGACCCCCGTGACATCGCCGCCCACGGCCGACTCGACCAGCGGGGTGAAGATCTCGCCTCCGGCGCGGCCGGGGTCAATCTCGTCGGGTACATCACGGTGTCGTCCCGCTCGCCCGAGGCCCTGGCCCGCGACAAGCGGACCATCCGGGCGTCGGCCGGCAAGTCGTATCTGAAGCTGGAATGGTGCGACCGCGAGCACCACCGGGCCTTTGTGAACACGCTGCCGTTCGCGACCGGCATCCGCCGTTAGGGGCCACTTGTGCGAGATCCGCTGTCCGCCGTCACCGAGGCGTTCACCTCCTTCGTCATCGGCAAGGTCGAGACCACCCGGCTGCCGGTCCGTACCTCCACGGGACAGGCACAGGCCGTCTACCTGCCCACCGCGGCGCCCGGCCTCGGCGACTCCGGCGTGATCATCGGGCGGGAGGTCTACAGCGGCAAGGGCTATATCTACGACCCCTTCCAGCTGTACGGGCAGCAGCTCCCCGCACCCCACTGGCTGGTCCTCGGCGAGTCCGGCAACGGCAAGTCGGCGCTGGAGAAGACCTACGTCCTGCGGCAGCTCCGGTTCCGCGACCGCCAGGTCGTCGTCCTCGACGCCCAGGGCGAGGACGGCGTCGGCGAATGGAACCTCGTCGCCGAACAGCTCGGCATCACCCCCATCCGGCTCGACCCGATGACGGCGCTCGACGGCGGGATCCGGCTCAACCCGCTGGACCCGTCGATCACCTCCACCGGCCAGCTCGCCCTGCTGCGCACCATCATCGAGGTGGCGATGGGCCACGGCCTGGACGAACGCTCCGGCTTCGCCCTCAAGGTCGCCCACGCCTATGTCAACGAGACCATCACCGACCGCCAGCCCGTCCTCACCGACATCGTGGAGCAGCTCCGCCACCCCGAGGCCGAGTCCGCCGAGTCGATGAACGTCGACATAGACGACGTACGGGCCTGGGGCCTCGATGTCGCCCTCGTCCTCGACCGGCTCGTCGACGGCGATCTGCGCGGCATGTTCGACGGCCCCACGACCGTCGGGATCGACCTCGACGCCCCGCTGATCGTCTTCGACCTCTCGCACATCGACCGCAACTCCATCGCCATGCCGATCCTGATGGCGATCGTCGGCGTCTGGCTGGAGCACACCTGGATCCGCCCCGACCGGAAGAAGCGCATCTTCCTGGTCGAAGAGGCGTGGCACATCATCAACAGCCCCTTCGTGGCCCAGCTCTTCCAGCGGCTGCTGAAGTTCGGCCGACGGCTCGGACTCTCCTTCGTCGCCGTCGTCCACCATCTCTCCGACGTCGTGGACGGCGCGGCGGCCAAGGAAGCCGCCGCGATCCTCAAAATGGCCTCCACCCGGACGATCTACGCCCAGAAGGCCGACGAGGCCCGCGCCACCGGCCAAGTCCTCGGACTGCCCCGCTGGGCCGTCGAGATCATCCCCACCCTGACCCCCGGTATCGCCGTCTGGGACGTCAACGGCAACGTACAGGTCGTCAAACACCTGGTCACCGAGGCCGAACGCCCCCTCGTGTTCACGGACCGGGCCATGACGGAGTCGTCCCGTCCGCTTCCGGAGGAGATCGAGGCCGCGGAATGGGAGGCGGAGCAGCGGGCGGCGCTGATGGAACGCCAGCGCCGACAGTACGGCGAAGGCACGGCGGACGCTTCGAACGCCTCCGAATCGACGGTCGCCTGACGTGCGGTACGAGCACGACCGCCACCCTCGCCCGGGCCCCGGCAACGGCCGGCGCGCGGGTGGCGGCGGCGTCCCCGACGGTCTGATCGTCGGGGTGATCGGACTCGGCGTCACCGCCCTGTTCCTGGTCTGGTCCGCCACCGGGCTCGCCGGACTGCTCGCCCACGGCTCCTGGCCCACCGGTGTCACCTTCACCAACACTCCTCCCGCACTGCGGTCCCTGATCGGCGCCCCGGGCGAACTGCCCGCGGCCTGGCCCGGCACCCCGCCGGGCGAACTCTCCGGCTACGGCCTCTTCTGGGGCCTCGCCATCGGCCAGTTGATGCTGCTCGCCGTGCTGACGGTCTTCGTGGTCGGCACCCTCGCCCGCTGGAAGGCGGTACGCGCGAACCGGCGGGCGGCCGACGAGCGACGGCCCACCCGGCACGAGCGGTACGACCCGCACGACCGGTACGAGACCGACGAGGCCCACCACGACCCGGACCCCGCGGCGTACGAAGCCCATCGGGAGCCGTACCGCGACCCGTACGGCAAGCGCCCCGGCCCCGCCGTACCCCCACGGAGCCGACCGGAACCGACCCCCGCACCGACCTCCTCCTCCGCACCGGCGGCGCACCCGGATCCCGGACCGTCCCCGTACGCCGGAGCCGCCCCGCCGCCATCGCCTCCGGCCACGGCGACAACGGCCCCTCACCACGACCCGCACCCGGACCAGGACCCCGCGGCCGTCCCGGCGCCCGCGGTCCCGGCCCCCCGGGACGCAACCACCCCCCGGGTCTTCTTCGGCGCTCCCTCGGCCCGCCGTCCCGCCGCCGTCAAGGCGGTCCGGGAGGCCGAGGGCCCCCTGCTCGTCGTTACCTCCGATCCCGCTGTCTGGACCGAGACCAAGGACGCCAGGGCCAAACTCGGCCCCGTCCTCGTCTACGACCCCGGCCATCTCTGCGACGCCCCCGCCCGGCTCCACTGGAACCCGGCCGCGCACTGCGAGGACGCGTCGACCGCCCAGGCCAGGGCCGTCGCCCTGCTGGCACCGGTCCGGCCGCACGCCCGGATCGACGCCGCCATGGCCGATACCGCCGAAACGCTGCTCCGCTGCTGGCTGCACGCCGCCGCCGTGGACGGCCGCCCCTTCAAGCAGGTCCACCGCTGGGCGCAGGGCATCAACACCCAGGAGTCCGTACGGATCCTCCGCACCCACACCAAGGCCACCGCCGGACTCGCCGGACTGCTGGAGGCGGCCCTCACCGCCCACCCCGAACGCCGGGAGATCGCCCAGCAACTGGTCGCCCGCGCGCTGGCGTCGCTCTCCTCCATCCATATCCGTGAGGCGTGCACGCCCAATCGAACCGACGCGCTCACCCTGGAATCATTTATCGCCGAGGGGGGAACCCTCTATCTGGTGGGCGAGGCCATCGAGGACCCCAAGGCCCACCCCGGAGCGATGCCTCTGCTGACGGCACTGGCGTCAGACGTGGTCGAGCACGGCCGCCGCATGGCCGCACGGTCATCCGCCGGCCGGCTCGACCCACCACTCGCCCTCGTCCTCGACGACGCGGCGGCCGTCGCCCCGCTCCCTCAGGTCCCGGCCCTCCTCACCAGCGGCCCCGCTGTCGGCCTGCCGGTATTCGTCCTCCTCCGCTCCCCGGAACAGGCCCGCGCCCGCTGGCAGGACCCCCTGCCCCACTGAGGGCCCCGATAGCCCCACCCGGCACCGCCGTTCCCCGGAGACCGGACCGCCGCGCCCGCGCCCACTCGTCGCCCCTCACGGGCCTGCTCGCGTACTCCATGGCCCGATCTTCCAAGCCACCCCGCCACCGCACCACCCCCTGTGGATAACTCCCCGGCCGCCCGCACATCCCGGAAATCCCGGCCCCGCCGCCCCGCCCGCAGGCCCCGCCCGCAGGCCCCGACTCGGACCCCGACCCCGAGCAGCACCACCGGCCGCGTAGTACCGGGGTGCTACGCCGCCGCCCCGACCACCCACCCCGGTCGGACGATCCGCCGCGCCCCGCCCGACAGCATCGACGACATGATCGAAGCCCACGGACTCACCAAGGTGTACGGCGGCCGCGCCCGCCCCGGAAAACGCCCCGGAAAGCGTCCCGGCGGACGCCCCGAAGACGCCCCCGGCACCCCCCACGGCGGCCGCGGCCCCAAAACCGTCGTCGACGACCTCAGCTTCACCGTCAGGCCCGGCGCCGTCACCGGCTTCCTCGGCCCCAACGGCGCGGGCAAGTCCACCACCATGCGTATGCTCCTCGGCCTCGACACCCCGACCAGCGGCCGTTCCACCATCGGCGGCCGGGCCTACGCAGCCCACGACGCCCCGCTCACCGAAGTCGGCGCCCTCCTCGAAGCCCGCTCGCTCCACCCCGGCCGCACCGCCCGCAACCACCTCACGGCCCTCGCCCACACCCATGGCATCCCCCGCTCCCGGGTCGCCCACGTCCTCGCCGTCACCGGCCTCGCCGAGGTCGCCGACCGCCGGGTCAAGGGCTTCAGCCTCGGCATGGGCCAGCGCCTCGGCATCGCCGCCGCCCTCCTCGGCGACCCGGCGGCCGTCGTCCTCGACGAACCCGCCAACGGCCTCGACCCCGAAGGGGTCCTGTGGATCCGCACCCTCCTGAAGTCCCTGGCCGCCGAGGGCCGTACCGTATTCGTCTCCTCTCACCTGATGAGCGAGATGGCGCTGACCGCCGACCATCTGGTGATCATCGGCCGGGGCCGGCTCCTCGCCGACACCACCGTGGCCGACTTCGTCCGGGCGGCGGGCGCCGCATCCGTCAAGGTCGTCACCCCCGAGGCCACGGCCCTCGCGGAGGCCCTGGCGGGCCCCGGCGTCCAGCTCTCCTCCGACGCGCCGGGCACGCTCACCGTCCGAGGCGCCGACAGCCGCCTGATCGGCCGTACGGCGGCCGCCCTCTCGATCCCGCTGTACGAACTCACCCCCGTCACCGCCTCCCTGGAGCAGGCGTTCATGGACCTCACCCACAGCTCCGTCGAGTACCAGGCCACCACGCCCGCCCCGGAAGGAACCCCCGCATGAGCAGCCCGGCCCACCGGCTCACCACCGCCCGGACGCTGCGCGCCGAATGGCACAAGCTGTGGACGGTCCGCTCGACCTGGATCACCCTGCTGACCGCCGTCGCCTTCACCGTCGGCCTCGGCATCGCCATCGGCGCGACCTACGAGGACGGCGGCGGGGACGCCGACATGGACGTCCTCGTCCTCTCCCTGATCGGCTTTCAGTTCGCCCAGGTCGCGCTCGCCGTCCTCGGCATCCTCGTCACCGCCGGGGAGTACTCGACCGGAATGATCCGCTCCACCATGACGGCCGTCCCCCGCCGGACACCCGTCCTGTGGTCCAAGGCCGCGGTCTTCGGCGCGGTCGTCCTCGCCGTCACCCTGGTCACGACGTTCGCCACGTTCCTCCTCACCCAGATCTTCTACGGCGACACCGACCAGGCCGCGTCCCTCGGTGACCCCGGCATCTCGCGCGGTCTCCTCGGCAGCGCCGCCGGACTGACCCTGCTGGCGCTGATCGCCCTGGGCACGGGCGCCCTCGTCCGCTCGGTCCCCGGCGCCATCGGCGGCTTCGTCACCCTGGTACTGATCGTTCCGCAGACCCTGCTCGCCCTGCCGTACGACACCGTCAGGGACGCCGTCGACTACTTCCCGGCCGAGGCGTTCGCGGCCCTCAACACCGCCGCGCCGCTGGCCGACGGCGCCTCACCCGGCGGCGGGCTGCTCGCCCTGGTCCTGTGGACGGCGGGCATCCTGCTCGCGGCGGCGGCCCGGCTGAAACGGCGTGACGTATGAGCCGGAGCCGTACGAGGATGACCCGGTGACCTCGGAACAGCGGACTTCGGCACGGACCGGCCGGGACCCCGGCGCGAAGCCGTCGCCGCGGGTCCCGGCCCCGGTCGGCCCGGTCCCCGCCGACCCGCCACGGACCGGGCCGCATCCCGTCAGCGACCGGCTCACCCGGGCCGCCCGCCGTGTCCGCGCCGCCGACGTCCGGCGCCCCTGGATCTGGGACGGCGCCCTCACCGGGCTCTGGGTCATGGCCGCCCTGATCGATGTCGGAAGCGGCGGCTGGCAGCGTATTCCCGGCAATGTCGACACTGTCCCGATCTGGCTGGTACTCGCCATGTCGCTCGGTCTCACCCTGCCGTTGATGATCCGCCGCCGTCATCCGCTGCCGGCCCTGCTGCTGATGCTGCCGTTCCTCTTCCTCAACGCGTGGACCGGCGCCCGTCTCCAGGCCGCGCTGCTCCAGATGATCGTCGTCTACGGCATCGCGCTCCGCCTCCCGCTCCGTACCCTCGCCGGGGTCCTCTGCCTGGTCTCCGCGCCCGTGGCGCTGGACGCCACCCGGCACCCCGTCGGCAGCTGGGACCAGACGTTCGTCCCCACGTTCTACTTCTTCGTCCTGGTCGCCCTGCTCGGCTTCGCCGTCCGCTCCCGCCAGGAGTACACCGCGTCCCTCGTCGAGCGCGCCCGCCGGCTGGAAGTCGAACGCGACCAGCAGGTCAGGCTCGCCGCCGCCGCCGAACGCACCCGGATCGCCCGGGAGATGCACGACATCATCGGCCACAACCTCTCCGTCATCACCGGCCTCGCGGACGGCGGCCGGTACGCGGCGGCCAAATCCCCCGAGCGGGCCGCCCAGGCCCTCGGCGCCATCTCCGACACCAGCCGTACGGCGCTGGCCGAACTCCGCCGCCTCCTCGGTGTCCTACGCGACGACTCGCCCGGCACCCCGGCCGGCGACCGCGCCCCGCAGCCCGCCCTCGCCGACCTCGACGACCTGGTCACCGGCGTCCGGGCCGCCGGTCTGCCGGTACGCCTCACCACGGACGGCCCGGCGATCCCCCTGCCCGGGGGACAGCAACTGACGGTCTACCGCGTGGTCCAGGAAGCCCTCACCAACACCCTGAAACACACCCCGCCGGGCACCACGGCATCGGTCGCCCTCGCCCTGACACCACGGGACCTGACGGTGACCGTCACCGATACGGGCCCCGCCGACCCGTCCCCGCCCGCCACCGAGGGCCGGGGCATCACGGGCATGCGGGAACGCGCCGCCCTCTACGACGGCACCCTCGAATCCGGCCCCCTCCCCGGGGGCGGCTGGCAGGTCCGGCTCCGTCTCCCCCTCCCCGCCCCCACCGCCGAGGAAGCCCTCCGATGACGACCGTCCTGATCACCGACGACCAGCCCATGCAGCGCTTCGGCTTCCGGATGCTGCTGGAGAGCCAGGACGACATGACGGTCGTCGGCGAGGCCGCGAACGGCGCGGAGGCGGTACGTCTCACCGCCGAGCTGCACCCCGATGTGGTTCTGATGGACATCCGGATGCCCGGTCTCGACGGCATCGAGGCCACCCGCCGCATCGTCGCCACCGGTGACCGCACCCGGGTCCTGATCCTCACGACCTTCGATCTGGACGAGTACGCGTACGACGCGCTGCGCGCGGGAGCCTCGGGTTTCCTCGTCAAGGACGCCTATCCGGAGGAGTTGCTGGCCGGGATTCGCGCGGTCGCCTCGGGCGATGCCGTGGTGGCCCCCAGTCTGACCCGCCGACTTCTCGACACCTTCGCCCACCGGCTGCCGACGACGGTATCCGCGACGGGGGCGGACCCGGCCGACGACCGGAGAATCACGGGGCTCACGGAACGGGAACGGGAGATCCTGACCGTGGTCGCCCAGGGCTGGACCAATACCGAGATCTCCACCCGGCTCCATCTCGCGGAGTCGACGGTGAAGACCCATGTCTCCCGCATCCTGGCGAAGACGGGCGCCCGCGACCGGGTCCAGGCGGTCATCCTCGCCTATGACACCAAGCTGGTCAGCCCGCAGTAGGCGGGGGAGGTAAAACGCGAAAAGGCCCCGCACAAAGTGCGGGGCCTTTTCTAAAGATTGTTCGGCGGCGTCCTACTCTCCCACAGGGTCCCCCCTGCAGTACCATCGGCGCTGAAAGGCTTAGCTTCCGGGTTCGGAATGTAACCG